>JAJDEK010000172.1 GCA_029259875.1 Planctomycetaceae bacterium | reverse complement strand
GAACCAATTCAAGTACACGATATGTTCCGATACGTGGAGGAAGATGGGGAGATCCTTTTCAAAGTTTCACTTGGTCTGCTGGCATTGGTTTTGTTTCTCTTGTTTCGACGTTTACGCTGGGTGATGTTGCCATTATTGGTTGTAATCTGTTCCATCTTGTGGACTGAGGCACTTCTGGTGCTGGGTAACTTCCAGTTGAGTATGGTTAGTTCCATGCTCAATTCGCTGGTTACCATTATCGGTATTGCAACGGTAGCGCATGTCGCCGTCCACTTCCAGGAATTGCAACGCAGTAACATTACACGACCGCGTGCTATACGACAGACTATGGTGGAATTATTACCGGCGATTTTTTGGACCTGTGCTACGACGGCCGCCGGTTTTGCTTCTTTGCTCTCAAGTGAAATTGCCCCTGTGAGAAGTTTCGGAATAATGATGGCCATCGGAACGATGATGGTGCTTCTCGCAGCGGTAGTTTTGTTACCGGGAGGAATTTCATTAGGCCATCTCAGTGCACCACTCAAACATTCTTCCGAACGCGGACTGGAGCGATTATTGAAAAAAGTCTGTATTGGTACCGAACATTATCCAAAAACACTATTGGGATTGGCTTCTCTGTTTGTCCTACTGGCTGGGGGTGGGTTTTATCGTTTACAGATTGAAACTGATTTCAGTAAAAATTTTCGAGAATCAAGTGATATCGTGCAGGCACTTGATTTTGTCGAGACGCGGCTAGGAGGCGCCTCGACCTGGGAAGTAAACTTTCCTGCTCCTTCTAAGCTGGATGAGACATTTTTAGATCGTGTGCGAGCCTTAGCAAAAGATCTGGAACAGGTTAACCCTACAGAAAAAAAACAGTTAACCAAGGTGATTTCGATTACTGACACACTCGATTTCATGCCAAAAATTCCTTTTGCCTCTGACCCTGTGAAGTCCAAACTGGACCAGCTCAAAAAGTTACAGCCCGATTTCGAAAGCAGTCTTTATAATTCTGAAAAAGGGAGAATGCGACTTGTATTGCGGGCGTTAGAACGCCAATCTGCCGAAGAAAAACTGTCATTGATTCACAAAGTCGATGCTCTAGCTAAGAAGCATTTTCCCGGCTCTGAAGTCAAACAGTCTGCAGATGATTCGAAGTTAATACCTACGGAATCAGGTAAAGCTGCTGGAATATTTATATTGCTGGCTTATCTGATCGATAGCTTGTTGAAAGATCAGCTATTTAGTTTTCTGTTAGCCGGTGTCAGTATTCTGGCGATGATGACGATTGCGTTTCGCAGCTTGAAAATAGGCATGATTTCGATGGTTCCTAATTTGTTTCCTATTGTATTAGTGGTGGGGGCAATGGGCTGGTTTGGACTGCCATTAAATATTGGTACGGCGATGATTGCCAGCGTCTCAATGGGGCTGACAACCGATTCCAGCATTCACTTTATCACAGGTTTTCTGAGAGAACGTTCGCGTGGTGCTTCGATTACAGATGCTTTGCGGCGAACCCATCAGAGTGTAGGTCGTGCGATTATCTTTGCGACATGTGCGCTGGTTGCCGGGTTCAGTGTGCTCACCTTGTCACACTTTATTCCACTGATTTATTTTGGAGCACTGGTCAGCGTTGCTATGATCGGCGGCATGTTAGGTTCGCTGATCTTATTGCCAATTCTATTACGGCTGTTTTATTCTGATAAATTAGAATCAGCTACGTAGTGGCAAAGGTTTGTATTTTCTTTGATCCATGCCAACATATCGTGACGAAGGCTGAAAGAGGTGGTTGTTTTCTGATTGCTCTATGATATGTGACACCCATCCTGCCAATCGCGAAACGGTAAATATCGGCATGAACAATTCAGGTTCAAATCCCAGGTAATGCAGCAAGCGGCTGGCATGCCACTCAACTCGTGGATGAACTTTCTGAACTTTTAACATGATCTCTTCGATGGTATCGGCTGCCGATTCCATTTCTTTCTGTCCCAGTGCATCAGCCAACTGACAACAGTACTCTTTGAGAACAGCTGAGCGGGGATCTCTAGGTTTGTGATGTGATCCCTGAAAGCCGAGCACTCTTTTGCCTTTGGTAATTTCTTGGCAGACCCATTCTTCTGCGTTACCAGAATAAATCGATTCTTGTAGTGCATCCAGAACCCCTGCTCCCGAACTGCAATGCAATAGTCCATTGATCGAGCCAATGGCAGAACAAACCGCTGAATACAGTGGGCTACCAGTAGATGCTACGACGCGTGCTGCAAAAGTAGAAGGGGCTAATCCATAATCAGCGTATGTAATCAAGGCAGCGTTAAATGCTTCTTCTTCCAGTTGAGAAGGTTCTTCACCCTTCAACATATACCAGAAGCTACCGGCATAGGAATGATGAAAATTCGATTCGACCGGGTTTAATTTATGCACCTGATGATATCGGAAAGAAATTAGTTGTGGCAACATTGCCAATAAATATTGTGCATTGGCGACTTCTGACATGAAAACGCCATATTCCATTTGGGGATCGTAGTGTGCCAGCAGACTAATACCAGTTCGAATCACTTCCATCATATCAATATGGGGAGGAATGGCCTGGATCGTAGCCATAACTGGTTTTGGTAGATTGCCTGTTTCAATCAACAACGTTTGAAAGTCGGCCAGTTGTTCGTGGCTGGGGAGTTCACCTTGTAAGAGAAGATAGGTGACTTCAATAAATGAAGCTTCCTTAGCCAACTCCTCAATGGGATAACCCCGATAAGTCAAGCCATCTCGAACTTGGGAAATTTCAGTCTCTGTGGCAATGATCCCAGATAAACCGGGGCGATAAGGGTGACGTTCCATGTCTCAAGCCTTCCGCTCTTCCTGAATACTTGTATAATAGGCAGTCCATTCCATTCAATTGTATCTGATCTTCGAAAGAGAATCGATATCCCTTGTAGTGCCATTTTTGGAAGATTAGGGAAATAAATCATAGGTGTCTTTTTCGACTTGACGCGACTCTCTTCATCTGTGTCAACGTTGTAGCATCAATTCAAGAGTCACCATCATTTGAGATAAGTCGACCAGCGCCCGCATCAAGTAATTTTTTCGCGGTAACAACGCCGATATTCATTGCGTCGTCTAATGAACCAGAGGCAGAGGCGATGATCCGTTCCTGCCCGTCACTACTGAGGACGACTGCCTTCAGATGGAGCTGATCTTCTTCAATATGAGATAGACTTCCAATAGGGGCATGGCAGCCGGCCCGTAAGAAAGCAAGCAGGCTCCGCTCGGCTGTGGTAGCCGCTTTTGTTGGTTGATGAGAGAGTTCGTTGAGAAGCGAACTAGTTTCACTGTCATCTTCACGGCATTCAATACCAAGTGCACCTTGTCCGACAGCCGGATAAACTTCAGGGGGAGACAGTAGAAGTGATACACGCTGGTCCAATAACTCCAGGCGAACCATGCCGGCTTCAGCCAGACAGAGTGCATCGTATTCACCAGCATCAAGTTTTTTAAGACGTGTTTCGACATTGCCACGGACTTCCTGCATCTGCAAGTCAGATCGTTGATGAAGCAATTGTGCGCGGCGTCGTAAACTACCGGTTCCAATTCTGGCATTGGGAGGTAATTCAGACACAGCGCTAATGGCCTCTGAGTCCTGCGGAAAAATCAACACATCATACAGCGGGCCTCGTTCCGGGATGCCTGCAAGTTGTAAACCTTCTGCTTGCTCGGTAGGCAGGTCTTTTAGACTATGCACTGCAAGATCAGCTCGGCCATCAAGAACGGCTTTCTGTACTTCTCTCGTAAAAACACCCAATCCTCCAAATTCAGACAGAGGAGAAGTCAAGTTACGGTCTCCTTCTGATGTAATATGGACTATTTCAACCGGGCGTTCGCTGGAGTGTTCTTTTAGCAAGTCTGCAATATAATGCGCCTGCCAGAGCGCAAGTCGGCTGGCACGGGTTGCGATTCGCAAAGGACGTTGTTGAGACGTCTGATTCATTAATGACTTTCTAACTACTTGAAGATCTCTGGTTATGCTTTACTTAATCATCTATAGCTCAAATATCGGCTGCTAATATGCAAACGGCTTTTCCTTGCATTGCAGCATGATCAAACGGCTGATTAATTTGTTTGTGGTGGTTTTTCCTGGTCTTGTGTTTGATCGGTTGAATGTGTTTCTGGCTTTGCTTCATTTGATGTGGGGGCATTCTCATTAACGGAAGTTTGACTTGTTGGTTGCGGAGGTTCAATCTTAACGTTAAATCCGGCCAGTTTTCCGTCGCCTAAAAGTCGTTTACCCAGTTCTTCGCGAAGTAGTTCATCGGTCACTTTTTGCTGAGGTGGTACAAGTACACCACAGGAGAGGCAGAACTGAAACGCCTGATCGACAGTGATATTCAGATCGACGACTTCACTTTTTGGGATGCTCATCGTATACCCGGTGACTGGCATGGGAGATGTCGGAATCAATATCGCTACGAGAGGTTCTCCGGCGGTCACCGTCATCTCCAGCATACTGTCGCCAGTTACGAATCCCAAAGACCAGATCCCACGCCGGGGATATTCCACTGCAACCACACGGCTGTAATCTACTGTTCGTTCGCTAAAGAAAAAGTCAGTTACTTGTTTGACTGAGGAATACACATTGCTGACCACTGGTAATCGTGCAAGAACTCCTTTTTCAAATTTGAGGACCATCCATGAACCAATGCGAGCCGTGACAAAGCGTCCCAGAAAATACAAGGCAATAATTGTTAAAACGACGGCAACTGCACTTAGATTAAACAGGCTTTTAAACCAACGGGTGGTTGCCAATTCCATATACAGGCCCATCGCAGTGGTGGGCATTTCTGAGGCGCGAATTCGTTTTGCTACTTCGCGGTAGTCCTCATAACGAACCGCTCGATCTCCAAAGGGAACCCAGGCGTAATCGATCACCATATTACGGGTCACAGCACCAGGACCAGAATTCTTTTCAATCGCTTGGAATGGTTCGGCGTATTCTTTATTAATGAGATAATCTGTCCTGCAGTATTCTAGGGGCGGCAGGTTTTCGATCTGGACAAAATTATCTCTGGGCTCAGAAGTATCGGTGAAGTAAGCAATACAATAGCGAACCGTAGTCGTTGTGGGCAAAATGATATAATTGTTCACAATTCCCGCGACCCAGATCACGATGACCAATGTCAGAATTGGAGGCAGACTGATAGCCAGTCCTCTTACAAAAAAATGGTGTTTAGGCCTGATCTTTTTGGCCTCCGACTTATTGTTTTGGTTCTCATCCGGAGGTTGAGTTGTACTCGAATCCATCGAAGTACTTGCCTTAATTGTTGTATCCACGAAAACGGCTGTCGTTTTGTGTGGAGAATTTTTGGTGTATTCTTAATTGTTTAATCAAAGCCCGGTGCTCTGGCAATTACTGCAACGTTTATTTCTTTCGCACCTGCATCTAGTAGCACACGACTTACAGCATTAGCGGTCGAACCAGTTGTCATGACATCATCAACCAGTAATATCTTTTGACCAACTACCTGTTTCTGTCTGCGTATTTCAAACGCACTTCGTAAGTTTTTTCTTCTGTTTGGTGGAGTCAAACTGGCCTGTGCGGCAGTTCGTTTCCGCTTGGCGAGTATATTCCCGGAGTATTTTGCTTGCAAGCGGCGTGAGAGCGCCTCTGCAATGATACTGGCTGGATTATGCGAGCGGTGTAAGCGTGCCGTCCAATTTAAAGGGACCGGAATAATCAAATCAGAAACTAGTTTATCAAAGGTTTTTTGATTTCGGTAATATAACAGATTACCTAATTCACCTCCCAAATGGGCCCCATGGTTTAGTTTCAGCTTTAAAATCAATTCGCGTAAAGGGCCCTGATATTTTCCCAGAGCAATTGCCCGCGAAAATAAAAAACGTTCATTTTTACAGTAACTACAGCCTTGAGAAGTATCTAAGTATGGACCTACGGGTGCACCACATCGATCACAGGCCTGTTCAATTTGAGGAGCAATTCGTTCGATTTGCTCACCACAATTGGTTCCCGAACAAACCTTAGCTAGTCCACAGAGGGAGCAGCGGGGAGGGTATACGAAATTTCTCCCAGTTTGCAGCCAGCGTATTGACTGGCTTTGAATCTGTTGAATCCCCAAATATTTCATGATTTAACAGAGCCACCACTAGGATCATAGGTTATTTTCGATATCCTCACATATTATGTCAGCGCGAGCGGGAAATATAGACACAATGTTCAGGGCAGGGTCCTTTTCTTAAAACAAATAGCGTTTGTCAGGAAAAGTCATTGGGAGACAAAAACTCAGAAGTCGTCATCATTGGAGGGGGATTAGCTGGTTTGACTTGTGCGGTAACACTCGCAGATCGGGGCGTGCCGATTTCATTATTTGAGTCGCGTCCCCGGTTGGGAGGCAGAGCCAGTTCCTTTGAAGAAAAACAGACGCAGCACCTGATTGATAACTGTCAGCACGTCAGTATGGGATGCTGTGACGAGTTTAATCGCTTTTGTGAAACAGTTGGAATTTCAGCTTATTTTCGCAGAGAAAAAAAACTTTATTTTGTCGGACCTAGTCACTCCGGCAAAGGTCTTTCCACATCAAATGAATCCGGAATTCCATTCAAGGTCAATTCATTTGCGGCGAGTTCGTGGTTGCCTGCTCCGTTGCATTTGCTCCCAGCATTTGGTGGTCTCTCTTATTTATCGATGCAGGAAAAATTGGAACTGGCCCGTGGTCTCAAACAGTTGGCTCGGATTTCAGTTGACTTTAACAATGAACCCACGATGGCAGAATGGCTTGCCGAGCAGAGGCAGTCTCAAAATGTGATCAATCGATTTTGGAATGTGGTCTTGGTGAGTGCCTTAAGTGAAAGTCTGGAACGCATCAGTCTATCGCATGCACAAAAAGTTTTTGTCGATGGTTTCTTAAGAGCGCGCGATAATTGGCAGGTGTTAATTCCCACTGTTCCACTCGATCAGTTGTATGGCGATGTAATTCTGAAACGTCTGGAACAAAAACAGGCGAAAGTACATCTGCAAACGGGAGTTGATCGTGTTCAGATCGAAGCGGGAAAAGTGGTCGGAGTGCAATTACGAGATGGACAAAATATTTCCTGTGAGCGCGTGATCGTTGCGGTACCTCACCAGCGGGTTTTATCTTTGTTCCCTGATGCCTTTGAAGGGCGCGAGTCACTAAAAAGAGTCGAGGAGATTGAATCTGCTCCGATCACCAGCGTACATCTTTGGTTTGATCGGGAAATTACAGAACTACCACATGCGGTTTTTGTGGACTGCCTTTCACAGTGGATGTTTAATCGCAGCCGCATTATGCAGCAGTCTTCTGAGACAGAGTTTTATTACCAGATTGTGATTTCCGCCAGCCACAATCTACGGGGGGAGGAGAGACAGGGGCGTTCACAGAAAGAAATTATAGCAGAGGTTGTCGAGGAGTTAAGCCAAGTTTGGCCTGAAGCCAGACAAGCAAAACTGATTCACAGCCGTATGGTGACGGAGCATCAGGCTGTCTTTTCTGTCAAACCGGGTATTGAAGAATTGCGCCCCTCACAAAGGACTGAAGTAGCAGGTTTGTACCTCGCAGGAGACTGGACTTCTACTGGTTGGCCTGCCACGATGGAAGGTGCGGTTCGTAGCGGCTTGAAAGCGGCTGAGTTTTTACTGGATGATTTGGTTCGACCGGAATCATTATTATTACAGCAGAGTCAGACTGGTATTCTATCCAAAATTCTATTCAGACTGTAAAATTTCACGCATGTTTTTTCACACATTGTCAACCATGAATCAGTCAAGATCGCAGAAGCAGACGGTCGGGCAGTTTATCCGCATCGCCGGTTTACTGTTGGGATTTACGATTTTTGGTACTGTGGGGATTCGTCTGATCGAGGGTTCTTCGTGGTTAAACAGTCTCTATATGATTGTGATTACCGCGACAACTGTTGGGTACGAAGACCCGGTTACTTTAAGTGATAATGGCAAGATCTTTATCATTTTCTATCTTATGTTTGGTTTGGGGATTTTTACCTATAGTGTTTCCCAGCTCGGTCAATGGATCGTTCGACAACAAATGAGTTCGATGTTGGAGCAACGACGAATGCAGAAAGCAATTGCGAATTTACGTGGGCATTACATTGTGTGTGGTATCGGCCGCATGGGGGAAACCATCTGTGAGTACCTCCACGATCGAGGAAAGCCGTTTGTGGTGATTGACAGTAACGAAGAACGTTTGCAGGCAGCTTGTCAGCCTCGCGGTTGGTTTCACGTTTTTGGTGATGCAACTGATGATTTTATTCTGAAAAGTGCAGGCATCGACCATGCAAAGTCTCTCGCGTCTGCTTTGCCCGGCGACGCCGATAATGTGTATGTCGTATTAACGGCGCGAATGCTAAACCCTGACTTTCAAATTATCGCTCGTGCGAGTGATGATAAAGCGAGCGAAAAAATTAAGCATGCAGGTGCAACGCGCGTAGTCAGTCCCTTTCGCAGTGGTGCTGTCAAGATCGCTCGTTTTATGATTCATCCTGCCGTGGAAGATTTTGTCGAAGTTGCCAGCAAGCACGTCGGCGGGTTCCAAGTTGCTGATTTACATATCAGCGAAAACAGTCCTTATTGTGGAAAAAAGTTAAGTGAAACTGACTTCAGTGATAAAGGAATTATGGTCATTGGTATTTGTCGACCGGAACAGGAACCTGAGATGCCTCCTCCCAGCACTACTATTCTCAATGCCGGCGACAGTATTTTCGCCCTTGGTTCATCGACAGCCGTTAATCAATTGATAGAAGAATTCAATGAGCCCGATGTATTCAACGAGACTGAAGATTCTTAAGTAGGTGTCGCTGATGTTGAATTGTCGCAATCGTTCCGAATCAGAACGCCACTTGACAAATTCGAGAGTGTGATGTCGCACAAATGTCCCTTTGAAAACGCCTGTTTTTCTTAGTCTTGACGCGATGCTGTCTCTGCCTAAACTGCGTGTTCTGCGTCGCGCGCGTGGAAAAATTCTTTCTGGTAAACTCTTCCTCACCTGTGAGTTCTATCACTATCAAATCTCGCTGTGTTCCGAAAATATGTAGGTGTTCAAATTGCTGTCATTCAAAATCAGCACTCGTTTTTTGGAAGCTATCAAACACTTTCACAGTTTCGTCAGACGCTATCGATCTATCATGGTGCCGTATCGCTTCGCATTCACGCCACTTTCCTCTTGACCGGTTCATACCCTTTCTTATGATCTTCATTTCGAATGTTTCAATTCGGAATAGGAATTAAAGAAGTCATCATTAACCACTGCGCATGATTGGTGCGAATAGACATCAGATTGTTTTATGCGCGTGGGAAACTAACTTGCACTAACCACAAAAGAATTCGTGAAATACAATGAATACTTTCGCACAAAGACTCGGGAAAGGAAACAGGAGAAATAATCGATCATTCAGTTTCTGCGCCCAGTTGTTCGAGGGCGGCTGGCATCCGCTGAATGTTACCCTCGCGATCCACACAGGCAATCACGCTGTGTGCGGCGGCGACTGATTCGCCACCTCTAAAGAGTTCGTAATCGTGTTCCAGTTTTGCGCCGGTGACTTTCGATAAAGTTGTTCTGAGTGTCAGCACATCATCGTAGCGAGCGGGCCGTCTGTAACGGCATTCAATTTTTGAGACGACGAGCAGATATCCTTTTTCTTCCATCTCACGGTAATTTCCTCCCTGAGAGCGAAAAAGTTCAGTACGACCCATTTCAAAATAGCTGAAATAATTACCATGATGCAGAAAGCCCATTGAATCGGTTTCGCTATAGCGAACGCGGATTTCCATCTCATGCGAGGCAGACATACGCTAAGAATTCCTTTATCGAATTAAGATCTAACAGGACTGGTAAGCGAAACGTCATAGGTTCGATGTGGATCATCGCCATTATCGTTTTGTGAATTTTCGACTGCGATCTGATAGAGTTTGCGACCAGCTTCGGTGGGATAAGTTGTATCGATACAGGCCTGGCAGAGCGAATTGTCGGGCAATCCAATGGCACGGGCAATCGATTCCTTCGGCAGATACTTTAAACTGTCTGCCCCAATGGCCTTCGCCATCGCTTCTTCCACTTCCGGAGTCATTTCGCCCCCTTTTAGAAAACGGGGAGCGAACAGCTCGTTGATTGTCGACATGTCGATGCCATAGAAACAAGGCCCAATAATTGGCGGGCAAGCCACACGCACGTGGACTTCTCGGGCACGCCCGCGATCTTTCAACTGGCTAATCAGGGCTTTCATTGTGGTCGAACGTACGATGGTGTCTTCCACAAGTAACACGCGTTTGTTTTCGAGAACTTCAGGAAGTGGCGTGTATTTGGCACGCACTTTGTCTTTACGGTTAGCGCCTTCGATAAATGTTCGCCCGATATAACGGTTTCGAATCAAGCCTTCCAGACTGGGAACACTTAAATGAAAGGCCATACTGTCGGCGGCCGCTTTGGCGGTATCAGGAACGGGAACCACGATGGTATCCTCGTCGATGGGAACTGTTTCCTGATTGGCCAGTTCTTCTCCCAGCCGTTTACGAGTGATATAAACACTTTGATCATCGAGTGTACTGCAAACGTTGGCGAAGTAGATCCATTCAAAGAAGCAGTGTGCTTTTTGCGTCGGTTTGGCATATTCACGAATGGTGAGTTCGCCATCCTGAATCACGATTGCCGAACCAGGGGGGAGACTATGAATCTCGTCTGCGTCAAAACCCATATTTGCCAAAGCCACGCTTTCACTGGCCGCAGCAAAAAGTGAACCATCAAAGGCATAACACAGAGGACGAATACCGACTGGGTCACGTGAAATAAACATGTTCCCCAACGCATCCAGAAAAACGATATTGTAGGCACCATCCAGGCGTTTGCTGAGGGTTCCCAGAATGTCAAAGAGTTCTCCAGGATTTTCTTTGGAAAGCTCTTGAGAGATCAGATGCATCAGAATTTCGGTATCGGTTTCTCGCGCGAGATGAAAGTCGGATTCAGCCAGAATTTCTTGACAGAGCTCTTGGTAGTTCGCCAATTGCCCATTAAAGCCGAAGCTAAACCATTTGGATTTCTGAATGTGATGCCGCTCGAATGGTTGGGCATAGCTCCGTTCATCTTTACCACAAGTAGCGTAGCGCACATGACCGATGGCAGCAGGACCTTCGTACTTTTTCATCAAATTGTTGAAGGCGTTCTGGTGATTCAGCTGAAATACTTCGGTGACGGTTCCTACATCTTTATGTGTGTCGATTAATTGGTTTCGTGCAGGGTTAAACGTCGTCATGCCAGCCGCAAGCTGACCACGATTTTGAATATCTAACAGTAACCGGGATATAAGTTGCGATGTCTTACCAGGGTCTCCCATTGGGGCCAGAGGACTGGGGTCTCTGTTGGGAAGATGATAGACGGCAGCAATGCCACATTCGTGGAAGAGTTCCGACATAAATTGCCTTAGTTCGTGATAAAGGGTTTCAAGATCTGTGTGATCCGCGTGAACTATGCGTTAAATTGTTTCAGAGCTACCGATGAAAGACAAACAGAATTAATGAAAAGACAACGAAAAAGCGATGATTTTGAGCGAAAACCAACCCTGTTTACTGTCTAACTCTCTCTGAAGAATGCCTATCCTACAGCCACTGACTACTATATTATGGTAGTATTAAGAAATAGTGCTCCGGTGGGGAGTGCCTGAATAATATTTTTTTGTGATTCCCGGAATAAAGTGCAGACAGTGAGTCTTACACGGCGTGAAGTGATCGAGACGGCGGAAACGCTGGTTATTAAAATTGGAACAAACGTTCTCTCTTGCGCAGATGATAGTCTCGATCTGGAACGGATCGAATCATTGGCCGAGCAGATTCACCGTATTAAGGAAACCGGACGTCGCGTGGTCGTCGTTTCCAGTGGAGCAGTTGGGGCCGGGATGGGACTGCTGGGACTGAAAGAACGCCCCAGGGATCTTGGGCATTTACAGGCTTCCGCTGCTGTAGGACAGGCCCATTTAATCCGCCGCTACGATCGTTGTCTGCAAAAACATGGGTATCACGCTGCCCAGCTTTTGGTGACGGCCAACGATTTCAAGCATCGGACCCGCTATTTAAACGTTCGTAACACGATTCACACGCTGTTCGAATATGGCGCCGTTCCCATCGTGAACGAAAATGATACAGTCAGTATCCATGAAATTAAGTTTAGCGACAACGATCATCTGGCGGCGATGGTGACTAGCCTTGTGAAAAATCCGCTGCTTGTGGTTCTCTCTGTCGTTGATGGCCTTTTTGATGGTGACCCTCAATCACAAAGTAGTTCCCGTATTTCTCTTGTGCAAGACTGGACACCCGAATTACTGGCGCTGGCGACGGACGACAGTAGTTCCCTGGGCACCGGAGGTATGAAATCCAAGCTGCAGGCCGTTCGGTCTGCCACAGCGGTGGGAGAAAGCGTCATCATCGCGAATGGGACACAAGAAGGAGTTCTCGATCGCATTCTCAAGGCCGAAGATGTGGGGACATTGTTCCTGGCACAGGGAGCAACAGTCTCTGCCTGGAAACGTTGGATTGGTTATACCATTCAGCCAAAAGGGAAGTTTCACCTGGACGATGGCGCAACGAAGGCGATCCGCGAAGGAGGAAAATCGTTGTTGGCAATAGGCATTCGTTCGATTGAGGGAACATTTAAAAGTGGTGAAGTCGTGACGTTAGTGAGCCCGACGGGTGAAGAATTTGCACGCGGGTTGAGTAATTATAGTTCGAGCGATATGGAAAAAATTGTGATGCGGCGTTCGGATCAGATTGCCACTATCTTAGGGGGTGTGCCCTATTCTGAAGTGATTCATCGAGACAATTTAGCGGTTCTCGAAAACCATCCTGCTCTGTAGGAGAAAAAACCATGTGGATTACCGAGACAGCAATTCCGCTGATGATCATTTGCAGTATTGCGGCTGTGCTCTTATTTGTAAGATGGTACTTGAGACGACAAACCAAATATATAGTGGGTTGTGTCGTGATGCTGGCGGCGCTAGGCGGTTTTTATTTTCTTGAATTGAATATAATCACCGAGCGTGAACGCGTCGAAGCTGAGCTTTACGGTTTGATACACGCGTTTGAGAGCAAGGAAGAGAAAGCAACGCTAGATTATTTCAGCCCACGGGCACTCGCGCTACGGGGGATGGTACAGGTCGCTTTAAAGCTGGTGACTATTGATGGAGAACTTCGAATCACCGACGTTGAAACAATACTCAAATCGGAAGATTCTATCGCTACCACACATTTTCGAGCAAATGGGGCAGCGACATTTGGTGGTATTACTGGTCGTCAACCGACACGCTGGGAATTGACCTGGCAAAAAATGGGGGATGAATGGAAGGTGACAAAGGCGCGCCGTCTGAATCCTCTCACCGGTGAAGAACTCCGAGTGATGGGGAGCCAGTAAGATAAATTAAGGTTGCAATTGTGAAAGTTGGGGTTCTGGCTTGATTAAAGTCCGTTCAAAGAATTCTTCCATCAGCGGATGAGTTTCTTTTCGCTTTTGACCAAAAACACCATGCCCGGATGCTTCATAGCGATGATAGTTGATATCTTTGGCACCAGCCGATTTTAAGGCTTCCACAAAGCGATCTGCCTGAGAGACATCAACTAAATGATCTTGGGTACCATGAAATAACAGAAATGGTGGTGCGTTCGAATGCACGTAATTGATGGGTGAAGCTTTAACAGCCTGCTCTTGAATATCCGTTTGAGGAGCGTTCAATAATTGGCGGAGAGATGGTTTCGTTTCAAAGCCACCAGGCCAATTTGTAAAGTCTGTTGGAGTGGCAGCAGCACAAACCGCATTTAACAGGCTCGACTGTTCTTGCCAGGGGCCATCTCCTTCCAGATTTGAGTTTTTATCAACCAGCCCAAGCATGCAGACAAGATGTGCACCTGCCGAATTTCCATATCCGCCTATCCGATTCGGGTCAACATTGTACTTTTCTGCATGAGCGCGTAACCAGCGAACGGCACATTTCACGTCTTCCACACAAGCCGGAAAAGGGGCTTTGTCACTCAAACGATAATTGACACTAATACAGACATATCCTTTTTGGGCAAACTGAATGGCTCCAGTGCGAAAATAACCACGAGCTTTATCTCCGCCGTGCCAGCCACCACCATGAATAAAAACCAATGCGGGGCGTTTTTTGTTCCCTCTTGCTTTCGGCATCAGAAGATCGAGCTTCCAGGCCTTCTTCGCTTTCTTTTTTCCCTTACGGTAGGAAATGTTTTCGATAATACTGAGATCATTGGGCAGCGGGGGAATGTCCGATTGATAGATTTCATCAGCAAGTTCTTCTCTAGCAGATGTCCTTGTTGGCTCAGGAACGAGGTATATCCCGATCGAAAATAAGAACATTCCAATCAAAAAACGGACAACAATAGTTGGCATCATGGGTCCCCAAATGCACGTACGTAAGTGAAAGATAGTATTTGTGAGAGAATTAACCCCGGAAAGCGGGGCAGGTTTTCCTATCTTTTTTAATCTTGTGCGTTTTTTGCTTCTGAGATCTTTTTGAACGATCAAAACTTCCCTGAATTTAAGGAGTTTTGATCGTTCGTGTACTATTGTGATTATATATAATTATAATAAATAATAGATTTTTATTGACTTATTCAATACTATTTTTTTAAATTATATGTGTTAATACTGTTCTTTTGAACTGAAATAGAAATCATTCATTATCTACTGGAGAAAGTAATGCCAAAACAAGCGAGAGTTGGATTCACGCTCATCGAACTATTGGTTGTGATTGCGATTATTGCCATTCTGATCGCACTACTTTTACCTGCTGTGCAACAAGCGCGTGAAGCCGCGCGACGAAGCACATGTAAGAATAATTTGAAGCAATTGGGAATTGCTTTACACAATTATCATGACACACATAAGCAGTTCCCTTGTACCATTCATACAAATAAGACTTGGGGGGCTATCAATTCAGATCATGGAGGAAGTTGGTTAGTGCACCTGCTACCTTATCTCGAGCAAGCGCCACTTTATAATTCCTTAAACTTCACTTTAGATCCGGCGCATCAAGGCGTCACACCAAGTGGCCAACCAGCATATGAAGTTGTGATCGCAGCATTTATTTGCCCCTCTGATACGCATAGTGGTGTGTGGGCTAATGGTATGAGCCTGGATGGAACAACAAATGGTCAAAACCGTGCGGTTTCAAATTATTCAGCTTCTATGGGAAGCCAGGCTAATGGTCCAGGTGGAACGCATAACAATCATTTTGGAAATGGTCCAATAACACGTGCTGATACACTGAATCCAAGAGAAATTTCAGGTGTGATTGGCCACATGTCCTGGGCTGCCAGAATCCGTGATATCACAGATGGAACAACAAATACGATTGCGATGGGTGAAGTCCGTCCCGAATGTTCTGATCATGTTCGCAATGGCTGGATGCATGTGAATACGATGTATACCGGCACGGGAGTCGCGATTAATTTCGATACTTGTGAGGACAGTCCGGGAGCTACCAGCGGAACACCAAACTGGTTTACAGGCCAATGGGGTAATAGTCAGGGTTTTAAATCACTGCACGTTGGTGGGGCGCACTTTTTGCTTTGTGATGGCTCGGTACGTTTTTTGAGTGAAAATCTTGACATGGTAACATACCAGAGGCTCGGAGATCGTCGGGATGGTGAAGTGGTCGGTGAATTCTAAACAGGTTACTACTTACCTGATTAAACCCTGATCAATGTGACTGAAAAATGGTGTTGATCTACCACCCACTTTGATCAGGATACTTTAATCGTTTTTTAGTCTGACTCTTGCAGGTCATTACCGATGCCTGTAATTCGTTTTTTTTCAAGTGAGGGGAAAATGGCTAGATTTCTTTTTATTCATCACTTTATAGTAGGAATTGCGATTCTATTAGTGGGTTGTGGTTCCGGAGCAGACAGGCCACAAATCGCGAAGGCAGAAGGAACTGTCACTTTTGAGAATCAACCCTTGGCAGAAGCCAGCGTTTCCTTTATTCCCGAAAGCGGACGTCCTGCCTCAGGGTTTACAGATGCGAACGGGCATTTTGTCCTGAGAACATTTGACATCGAGGATGGAGCGCTTCCCGGTCCACATACTGTGATTATTTCCAAGGTAGCATCAACGGCAAAAAAAGAAGCTGACATTTATGCAAAACAGAAGTCAGTCATTCCTGAAAAGTATGGCGATCTGAAAAAGTCGGGTCTTTCAGCCACCGTGAATGCTGATGGAGAGAACAAATTCGCTTTTGATCTGAAGAAGTAGTAAATTAACTTGTAGTAATCCTGTATTCACGAAAAGTAATTTTAAACATTGCACGAAGCATCAATTATGACCATACGTTACTTGGCCACTGCGTTCCTTTTCGTTTTGTTCTTCTCTGCACTCACCTTCGGGGTGGAAACGCAGGATTTGGTACAAAAGAGAGTTGACTTTGAAAAACAAATCTTGCCAATTTTTCAGGCGAATTGTTTTGATTGCCATGATGAGAATACACAGGAAAGCAAGTTTCGATTGGATCGTAAGTCCGCGCTAATTCGCGGCGGCGAATCAGGCGAGCCTGCGATTATTTCCGGACAAGGAGGAAAAAGCCATTTAATCAAATTGGTGCGTGGTGAGGAAGCCGGACATTTGATGCCGCCTGATGAAAAAGATCGGCTTTCAGATGCACAAATTCGTCTACTGGAAACGTGGATCGATCAGGGCGCTCCCTGGCCTGGTCCCAATGGCGTCATTAAGCAAGAGAAGCTAACAAGCAGTCATTGGTCATTTCAGCCATTAGCAAAAGTGGCTCCACCAAAAATTAAGGATGATTGGGTCATTAATGGTGTCGATGCTTTTATTTTAAAGAAACTCGGAGAGAAGCAACTTCCACACAATACTGTTGCGGATCGACGAACATTAATTCGTAGAATCTTTCTTGATGTTCTTGGTTTGCCGCCCACACCTGAGCAGGTACAACAATTCCTCAAGGATGATTCGGCAACCGCGTATCAGAAGTTGGTAGAAGCAACACTGAAAAGCCCCCATTATGGGGAACGCTGGGCCAGACATTGGCTTGATCTGGTCCGTTTCGCGGAAACGCATGGCTTTGAAACAAACCGGGAACGTCCTCACGCTTGGCCATTCCGTGATTATGTCATCCAATCTTTCAACGAGGATAAGCCATACGATCAGTTTATAAAGGAACAGATTGCCGGTGACAGTTTTGGTAATCCTGTCGGAACTGGGTACCTTGTTGCGGGACCGTATGATCTTGTTAAAAGTCCTGATATCAATCTCACATTAATGCAGCGGCAAAATGAACTGGACGACATGATCAACACAACCGGGACTGCATTTCTCGGTTTGACCATCGGTTGTGCCCGCTGCCATAATCATAAATTTGATCCGATCACTCAGAGAGATTACTACTCCATGCAAGCCATCTTTGCGGGAGTAAAACATGGTGATCGAACACTGCCCGTACCTGCTTCGAAACAAAAGGAAATTGATCGCAGGCAGCAGCAGATCATAACGTTGAAAAAGGAATTGGAAAAATATCTTCCCAAGTCAGCTCCCAGCCAATTTGTACTTTTGGACGATGAGCCAGTATTAGACAACCCAGAAAATCAACCGGCTCAAGTGGAATTGTTAAAACCGATTGCAGGGCGGGGGAATAATCCGCCTGGAACTGCGCAAGGAGAACAGAACGATCCCGGAAGCCGGGAGCGTTCGCCAAATCTCAGTGGGAGAAAATACAGCTGGTGGAAAGTGCAACCCGGCAAACCTGTGATGGCCTGGAGACCAGGGATCACTGGAGAGTGTCGCCTCTGGCTTTCCTGGGGCTGTGGTTGGGAGACACATTGTACTGACGTACGTTATGTCTTAGACCATGATGGTAATCCTGAAACTCAGGATGACTGGGAACACATTGCCCTGGTAGATCAGAAAAAATTTGCGGATGGAACAAATCCCGCTGGCAAAAAGAGTTTATGGAGTGGCTTTTACCATGCGGGGATCTTTACGCTTCAGAAGCATCAGGCGCTATTATTGATTAGTGGGAAAACGGGAACAGCAGTTACCGCTGATGTGGTCTTGTTTGAAGCTGTTGAGCAGTCTAGCCTTGCAGAAAATCCAATTAAGCCTGCATTTCGAAAGCCTGTTCAGTCAAAACGCAATGTGGAACGCATTGTTCCCATCGAAGCAAAATTTGTCCGTTTTACGGTACAAGCAACAAACAGCTCAGCCCCCTGTCTGGATGAACTCGAAATCTTTTCGCGTGGTGTGAACGTCGCTTTAGCCGATGCAGGAGTTGTTGCGACTTGCTCCAGTACTTTGCCCGGCCATCCGATACATCAACTCAAACACGTCAACGATGGAAAATATGGCAATGCTCACAGTTGGATTTCAAACGAAAACGGCACAGGTTGGGTGCAGATTGAGTTAGCCAAACCGACAATCATTAATCGAATTGATTGGGCCCGTGACCGAGAGGGAAGATACTCCGACCGTCTGCCCATCAATTATTTAATAGAGGTATCTTCTACTGGAGAAAATTGTAAAACGGTTGCCAGTTCACATGATCGGATGCCATTTTCTTTGCCGGCGTCCACTTTGTATTCGGCAGATGCCGATTACCGATTTGATCACCTTCCATCTCAACAAGCAAGAATCGGAAAGCAGTTGCTGTCTGAACTGAAAACGGCTCAGGACGTGTTGGCTTCTTTTCAGACAACATCAAGCGTTTATGCAGGCAAGTTTGAGCAGCCTGGCCCGACCCATCGTCTGTATCGGGGAGAACCATTGGCCAAACGAGAACAGGTATTGCCTGATGCACCTGAAATTTTCACGAAACTCAATCTCAAGGCAGATACTCCCGAGCGCAAACGCAGAAAACGATTGGCTGAATGGGTCGCCTCTGCAAAGAATCCCCTTACAGCGCGAGTGATCGTTAATCGAATCTGGCAGTTTCATTTTGGTCAGGGCTTAGTAACGACTCCCAGTGATTTCGGTTCAGGTGGTGTGCCACCGACTCATCCTGAACTGCTCGACTGGCTCGCGAGAGAACTCATTACACACAATTGGTCATTGAAGCATATTCATCGCCTTATTTTAACTTCTGCCACATACCAGCAATCAGGCAAGCCAAATTTGAAAGCGATCCAGATTGATGCTGCATCCCAATATTGGTGGCGATTTCCACCACGGCGGTTGGAAGCAGAACCTATTCGCGATTCTATTTTGTCGATCACGGGTGTTTTGGAACTTCGCAGGGGTGGCTCTGGATTCAGTGCGTTTGAAGTTGATGCAGAGAATGTGCGACATTACCACCCCAAGAAATCCTATGGGCCGGAGGATTGGCGTCGCATGATTTATATGACCAAAGTTCGCATGGAACAGGATTCCGTGTTTGGTCTGTTTGATTGCCCCGATGCTGCCAGTTCCGTCGCCAAGCGTAGCCGATCGACAACACCACTCCAGGCCTTGAATCTATTTAACAGCGAGTTTCTGCTTCAACAGGCAGAACTGTTCTCGAAACGCTTGAAATCGGAGCAGCCGAATAATATTCCCGCGCAGATTAAGCTTGCTTTTGAACTTTGCTTCTCGCGTGTTCCCACAAAAACGGAACAGGCCGAAGCTGTAAAATTTATTTCCCAGCATCAACTTCCCGCCTTTTGCCGGGCGATTTTGAATAGCAATGAATTATTGTTTCTTCAATAACCCGGTCCTAATTCCAGCGACGAGTCAATATTATGAATACTTCAAACCCTGGTTTTCCAGCGAGTCATCATCTTCTGAACCGGAGAGGTTTCCTGAATCAGACAGCCACCGGTCTCAGCAGCATTGCACTGTCGGCCATGTTGGCTCAGCACCAACTCTTGGCTGCGAACAAGGAATCAAGCCGCACCGTTGGAGGAAAATCTCCCATTCGACCAGAGATCGACGCTGGGAATCCATTTGCGTCACGAGATACGCATTTTCCGGCAGCTGCCAAGAATGTCCTCGTAATATTTTGCTCCGGTGCTTGCAGTCACCTTGACACATTCGATTATAAACCCGAGCTGATCAAGCTGCACGGCAAACCGATGCCGGGCGGCGATAAGCTTGTGACGTTCCAAGGCCAGCAAGGAAATCTCACCCGGAGTCCCTGGAAGTTCAAGCCAAGCGGCGAGTCCGGAAAAATGATTTCTGATCTTGTCCCGCATTTGGGTGACTTGGCTGATGACATCTGCTTCTTGCATTCGATCAAAGGCAAAACGAATACGCATGGTCCGGGTGAGAATTACATGTCAACCGGTTTCACTCTCGATGGATTCCCGAGCATGGGAGCTTGGACGAGTTATGCCCTAGGCAGTGAAAACAGTGATCTACCCGCCTATGTGGCAATACCCGATCCACGGGGCACCCCACAGGCTTCCGTGAATAACTGGGGGCCTGGATTTTTGCCTGCCGCGTTTCAGGGAACGGATTTCAATGCCGCTCAACCAATCAGGAATTTGAATCGGCCTCGCTCAATTAGCGCGAAAACAGATGAGGCGACGCGCGATTATCTCCAGCGCTTGAATGCGCAGCATCTGGAGCGTTTTCCAGGCGACACCGAATTGGCGGCACGGATTTCGAGTTACGAACTGGCAGCAAAAATGCAATTGAGTGTCCCAGAGATAAGCGACCTCACGCAAGAGTCTGCTTCAACTTTAAGTATGTATGGGATTGATGACACCAAGAATAAACTCAAGGCTTCCTATGCAAAAAATTGTTTACTGGCACGTCGACTCATAGAGAAGGGAGTTCGATTTGTACAACTTTTCAATGGTGCGTATCAAACAGGAGGCGAAGGCGTCAGTAATTGGGACGGACATAAAAAAATTGCGGATCAGTATAATGTTCACGGTCCAGTTTTAGATCAACCGACGGCGGCATTGATCAAAGATCTTAAACAGCGTGGGTTGCTCAAGGACACGCTTGTTGTCTGGTGTACCGAATTTGGTCGCATGCCTACCTTTCAAAAAGGTGCCAGCGGTCGAGACCACAACCCGGAAGGTTTCACCTGTTGGTTAGCAGGAGCGGGTGTGAAAGCACCTTATACATTCGGTGCGACTGATGAGTTCGGTTATAAAGCAGTTGAAAACGTGGTTACCGTACATGACTTCCATGCGACCATTTTACATCTGCTTGGTCTCGATCATGAGCGACTCACTTTTTATCATAATGGGCTGGAACGTCGTCTTACCGATGTGCATGGTGCGGTGATTAAAGAGATCTTATTGTGAAACGATACATACCTACTTTACACATTTGCGAAGCACGAATTGAGGAGAGATTTATGCAAAAACGTCTTTAGCATCCTCCTTTCTAGTTACTAGACCCAATCTACAGTACATTTAGGTGGTGTTTTTCATAGATCTATATTGTGATCGCTGATAAAATGAGCTTAAAGAAAACGTTGCGATCACTTTTTATGTTTGCCACCTTTGTGAGTAATTATTAATGGCTTCAGTCGTTTCAAAACAATTGGTTCACGGTTCCCGGCGACAGACTTTAGTACAACAAGTTCTCGTCAAATTTTTTCAAGGAGAGTATCAGCCCAATCAAAGAATGACAGTGCAATCATTAGCCAAGGAATGGAACGTGAGTGCCAGCCCGGTTCGTGAAGCATTAGTCGAGTTAGAAGGGAT
>JAJDEK010000171.1 GCA_029259875.1 Planctomycetaceae bacterium | reverse complement strand
AATATGAGCGAGAAGTATTTCTGATAGTGGCATAGAATCTGATACGACATGACTAATTGGATTGACACTCCTCATCCCTAATCACATATTCCTTTCGTCCCTCTAATACATACTCTTCACCCCAGTCGCCCTATCTTTTATTTCACAGCAGATCGTGAGTTTTTTTAGATTACCTCGTCTAATTAAAAAGTGATTCTTGTATGAGTATTCTAGGTTTCTTCATTGATTAAGACTTACTTTTTCTGTCTTTAAATCAAAAAAATGGCCATAAGTATACTACTCCTGTTGATCAATCTAAACTCATTGCCTATTTCCTCAAGGTTACATGTTTGATTATAGTGATAACACTTGTTATCGTAACTTCAACAACACATATACTGTATTTTATCTATATACCTTATATTTTAATTATTACATGTTTAACACTCGGATTTGGGCCTCTTGAGTAATAACGGATCACCATAGAAGATTGATCTGACTATGAACTGATTTGACGAGAACAATAAGGATTCATGATGCCACCGCTTGGATTAATATATACACGGGACTCCAAAATGGAGTTCGTTCTCAAACCGTGCATTGAAAAAGATATCAATGGTAGCCTTAAAAGTGTCTCTACACTCTGCGAACTGAAAAATTACCTAGAGGAAGCATCTGCTACTACTTTATATCTTGATTTGAGAGCAAATGAATGTTCTCTCACACATGATGATCGCACTGAAGTCCTCTTGTATTTGAGACATACCTGTAATTCTCCTCTTAAAGTGGTTTCTGTTATAGATCAATTTTTACCACTTGAATTGACAGAATCTGCAATTTTTTTAACAGACACATTTTTGGAATACCCACCCGCTCCTGAAGAGTTTCGATCACTTGCTGAAGAATTATTGGAAATTGAAGCAGTCATCAAGCCTTCAACTTTACCCCAATCCCGTAAGATTTGTGGCAGCACTACTCATGTCACAACTTATACACCGACGATGATTCCCATCATTGATCAGCTTTCAAAAATTGCTAAACACAATGTAACATTACTACTTGTAGGTGAAACCGGAACTGGCAAAACAACTTTAGCATCTATGATCCATGAGCTCTCCCCACGGAACTCAGAACCATTTCAAAATATCGCTTGTGGAGCTTTACCATCCGATTTAATAGAAAGTGAACTCTTTGGTCATATACGTGGAGCGTTCACTGGTGCAGAGCGTAGTAAAATCGGCCGCTTTGAAGCAGCAGGCAAGGGGACCTTACTTTTAGATGAAATTGATATCCTCTCTCCGAAAGATCAAGCGAAGCTCCTCAAAGTAATTGAAACGGGGCAATTTGAACCGGTCGGTTCAACTGAATCCCGTCTTTCCGAAGCTCGACTGGTGGTGGCTTCCAACGTGGAGTTGGAAGAGTTGACTCAAAAAAATAAGTTCCGTTCAGATTTATATTATCGTTTAAACGTCCTGCAATTTCGCTTGCCTGCTTTAAGAGAGCGCCCTAACGATATCATTCCGCTTTCCATTCAATTCATCAAGGAATGCTGTAAACAACATTCGATCACGGTCAATAAAATTCATCGTAAAGTGATTCAGATGCTTCAACAGTATCATTGGCCTGGCAATATGAGAGAATTGAAAAATCAGATTCAGCGTGCTGTCTTATTTTCGGATCAAGGTGAATTGACCTCTGATGAGTTTTCACCCAATATTGTTCAGGAAAGTTTGACTATTGGTAGAAATGGAGTTCATGCATCACCGGAGGCGACAACCTTAGCAGATCAGGTGGCCATGAACGAAAAACATCTGCTACAAAAATCTTTGTCGGAGAATGGTTACCGCAAAACAGCAACCGCAAAGGCTTTGGGAATTAGTCGAGTAGGACTTTACAAAAAAATGAGAAAGTACGGTATGCTCGACCCAAAGAAACCTATTGCTCAAAAAAACCTACTTGCTGAAAACTAGCGTTGACTTTGTGCAATCAACAAAAGGTGCAACCTAATTTCGATTCGTGACATTTGGTTGGTTGGGCACTGATTGAGCTGTAGTGCCGATAGATTCACCATAGGTTGCTGGTTCTAGTATTCCACCAGGCTGATGCTCACGGATGAGAAAATTCCGTAGCTCAAGTACTGCTGGTCCAAAGAACAAGATGTAGATTGGAGGAGCCATACAAAAAATCACGGGAAAGAGTAACTTGATACTCGTTTTACTTGAATTTTCTTCTGCACGTTGTCGGTATTTTCTACGCACACCATCAGCGAAATCAATTAAAGCGGTGGAAACGTTCGTCCCCAGTCTTTCTGTCTGCGATATCATTAATGAAAGTGCATTCACGTCAGGAGCATCAATTCTTTTTGCAAATTGTTTAAGGGCATCTGACATTGAATTCGCATCAGCATGTCGACGGATGATATCAAATTCGACTGCAATATCTGGATGAGAAAAACGAACTTCTTCTGTAACACGCTTTAGGGCAGTTCTTAGCGGAACTCCACCAGTCAAACACATCATCACGAGATCGAGTGCATCTGGCAGCCCTTTTTGAATTCGATGAACTCTGCGGTTTGCCTGATTATGTAACACAAAACGAGGAAGACCGTACCCTCCACCCGCTACGACTAAACCTACAATTAAAATTATTTCTGGAAGACTCGATCCGGGATCTGCTGCAATACAACCAATTCCTGTCACAACTAGGACCAGAACAACCAATAAATTGCGAGTTGCCAGGTATTCAACCAAAGCCGTCGAGCGATAATAGCCGGCCCTTTTAAGATCAAGTTCTATTTTTTTAATTTCGTTCTCTGTTTGTGGAATGACAGCTGCCATCGCACGACGAAAGGGGCCTACATTTGAAGAAGAGTAGTAATTCGAACTTTGATCATTCAGGTTTAAAGCACCTCTTTTCCCTGAACGGCGTCCAACAGCAATCGCATCTCCAATTAAGAAGAAAATCAAGCAGGCCAGTAAAAAAGTACCGATAGTAATGATGTCAAGAAACATAGAACTCTCTTTTATTTGAAATCTGAATAGCTAACTTAAAAAGTTGATTCATTATTCATATAGCAATTGGTATTAATATTCCGTTCTCAGGAGAGCTGAAACCCAAAGTATACCAGTCACTTCAAGAACTATTGCAATGAGTAAAAGAATGTTACCCATTGGGTCTGTATACAAGTTGGAAACATGATCTGGAAAAACAACTAATAATATTACAAAAGCAACGGGGGCAATCACAGTCATCAATATTGCGGATGCGCGACCGGCACCTGTAGAAGCCTTCATCTGACGACGATAATTAATTCTGTCACGAATGACTCCCGACATACGTTCTAGATTGGCTGGGAGATTACCACCAGTTTTACGATACAACATCAATGCCGAGGTTAATATTCTAAGATCAATTAACTGAATACGATTCGAAAGTGACTTCATTACTGCAGGTACCGATAAATTCATATCTAACTGACGGGCACAACGCCTGAACTCAGAACTCAAAGGTCCCTTAGTTTCTTCACCAACTATTGCAATCGCCTGCTCCAGACTAGCACCAGCGTGTGTTGACCGTGCCAGCAAATCGATCATTTCAGGCAGCTCTTCCTGAATTGTCTGCATTCTTTTTTTTCTACGAAAATGCAAAATGAACAAGATGGCAACCATCCCAAAAATCATTCCGGCAATACCAGCAATAGGCTGGTCAGAATAAATGAAAATTGTACCACCAATAGCTAAGCCACACATGACTAACAAAAGAAAAGTAGTAAACGGCGTCAAATCAGAACCGTTTTCAAGAACCAATCGATCAAAACTTTGATCAATCTTTCCTAAGATACTGTCGGCGGGCTGTTGATCAAATACATTATAAACTCTTCTGAGGGGAAGGCGTTTTGAAAAACGCTCTGTATTCAATTTGCCAGCACCAGATAAATCGCGAAAAAAAAGATAAATCGCGAGAGCTGAAACCGTCACTGCAGCAAAACAAATCAATGCTATAGATGAGCTGTCCACTACAGGTTGTCTCCATAAATTATTAAAAACTGATATCACAAGTTTGAGTATTTATTGCCGAGATCAAAACTATTTTTTTTCAAAAATTTGATCGCTGAGCTTAATCCCGCAGGCTTCCATCCGTTTCAAGCAATTTGGACGATAACCAGTAGAGTAAAATTTGCCCTGTGCATTGCCGTGATCATCAACGCCTGTTTGCTCAAAACCAAAGATGTCCTCAACCTTATAATCTCCCTGGCTGTTCAAAGAGACAATTTCAGAGACTTTAGTAAGACGACGTTGCCCCCCTTTGAGACGAGAGACATGTAGAACAATTCCAATGCCATTTGCGATATACTGCCTGATCACTGGAAGTGGAAGATCAAAACCACTCATTGTGATCATCATTTCCAATCTAGCCAATGCATCGCGAGTATCATTCGCATGCACAGTCGTTAAAGACCCTTCATGCCCAGTATTCATCGCCTGAAGCATATCTAATGCTTCGGCTCCTCTAACTTCACCAATAATAATACGGTCTGGACGCATACGCAGACTGTTCTTAACAAGCTGCCGTTGTGAGATCTCACCAACACCTTCTGTGTTTTCGGTTTTCGTCTCAAGACGTACTACATGTTTATGCTGTAGAATCAATTCGGCTGAGTCCTCAATCGTGATCAGCCGTTCTTCGCGTGGAATAAAGTTAGAAAGCGCGTTTAGTAATGTAGTTTTACCGCTACCAGTCCCTCCGGAAATCAACATACTGATACGGGAATCAACCACTGCTGCCAGAAAATCTACAATCTCAGGAGTCACTGATTTATTCTCAATCAGATCGTCTACCTGCAAAGGAGTTGCACCGAATCTCCGGATGGATAATGACGGTCCATTCAAAGCAAGAGGAGGAATGATTGCATTGATTCTTGATCCATCGGGAAGCCGTGCATCAACCATTGGATTGATTTCATCAATTCTCCGTCCTACACGTGAGACAATTCGTTGAATGATTCGCATCAAATGCTGATTATCAGCAAAAATCACATCGGATTCCTGAAGTTGACCATTTCGCTCAATATGAATTTCATAGGCATGGTTGACCAGAATATCACTAATCGTGGGGTCAGCCATCAGCTTATCCAATGGACCTAGGCCAAAGACTTCGCTTAGCAGTTCATTTAATAACCGTTCGCGATCAATACCTTCCAAGACGGCTACGTGTTCGTCGCAAATCTCCGTTGCTACAGCACGCACTTCTCCCGAAAGCTCTTTTTCAGAGATCTGGGCTAACATCGACAAATCAAGAGAATCAACTAGTTCTTGATGAATTAAAACTTTTTGTTTCTGAAAGCGAAGCTCAGTTTCCCGTTCTTCAGGAACATTACTTTCAGACTCCACAAAAAGTTTTTTTGTGCTTAGCGATTCCATGTGCAATCCCAAAATCTTCAAAATGCTGTTACCACAATTATCGCGACTAAAATTGGATAGAAACACTCTATCTAATTCGTCATGATATACATTCCACTGAAAGAATACATTGATCAAATCAATGATACTTTAAAGCCAAATGCCACAAATAACTAATCTGCTAAAGATAGCTGATATCAAGAGCTTCTTTATTCTATAAACCACTAAGGGGTGTAGAAATCTCTGAAGTCCTTTTACGATTAGCTTGCTTCATAGTTGTTGTTGCTTTGCTGGAGGGGAGCACTTCTGATGCAACGGGTGTTTCAATCGAGTCAATCCAATTTTGACTTTTGTAAGCACGATTACCTTTAAAATGAACGGTATTCAGACTACCTGCTCGATAGATATCCATGCTGGAAACACGCTGATTTGGAATAAAGCCTAGAATGTTGGAAAGAGTGAGACGGTCACTTGAACGACCTGCAGAGACAACTTCTGTATTCTCATTCGGATGTCGTAATGCCAAGCTTAACACCCCATGGTCTTCGACCACTTTGAGGACCTTACCCTGTTCGGGTGAGACTTCAAGTGTCACGAAATGCTCTTCTGACTTTTGACTTGCATTTCCAACATATTTGTGTCCCGGCACAGCGACTTCTCCGACTGCGAGTACACGTACCTTTTCAAGAAGAGTAATTGTTGTTTCTGGAATTCCATCTGTTTCATCAGAACGAAAAAGGACGTCAACGATAGCCCCTGGTCGAGAGAAACCGGCGACATTCCCAATTTTGTGAATGGCAACAGTTACGGCCCGATTCCCTGGTTTCAGTGTATCCGAAAGCCCGGGTCCCATTCCATTCGCGTATATATCGACAGTGTGAAACGGTTGTCCCGCTTTGATAGGCGACTTGAGAACCCGGCCAGTAATATACTGTGAAGCCATAATTTTCTGTTTGCCTGGTGAATTATAACGTTCTTTTATTTGTTCAGGCTTCATTTTCAAAATCGAAATATCATCCAGAGACAAAGTTTGTCCTGGAACAAGATCTCTCGACGCAATGGGAAGGTATGCTATGTTAGGTTGTGGAGGATCTTCTGCTAACAGGGCGGGGCCCGGTTGTTCATGCAGAAATTGCCGCACAGTATAAGCTGCGCCTAAACCTAGTAAAATTGCGAAAATCGCCGCCGTCATTGTACCTGGACTAATTTTTGCCACGCTTAACTTCCCTGAAATCTTTAGAATATGAAACTTTTTTGGATTCACTTTTGTATCAGTGTAAGAACACCAATGAACCACATTCAACAAAAAAAAATATTTCCAACAACTAATATGCTAGATCTATTCACCAGTTGCTGGAATCGTCAAATCCAAACCAGCTGGTGCATCTCCTACAGGATCAATTACTGGATTTGTATCCACATACTCACTGTCAACACCGTTAACAGTAAAACTATAAGACTGGTCTAGACTTTCCAGAGCGACAGCAGTATCACCAAATTTTTGAACGACTTGATCTCTAAAAGTCACAAGCCCTGGTATTATCCCCAACACTAGCATCGTGATAATTAAGATAGTCGCAATGGGCGAAACGCTACCACCTTCATCATTCCAAAATTGACGAGCAATTCTCATTCCCACTTATCCTGACCAGACTTTATGTTGTAGCCGATACTCTCAAAAACACTAATATTATGCATCTGTAAGTACTATGCATCTTATGTGCCTAAGAGTGTCCGACTTACAAAAATGTTCAGATAGTCTGTTCCCAGGTGGGCGTCCCCGGGAACAGATCTATAAGTTTAAATTACAACCGCAGGGAAAATTCCCACTAAAGACGGTTGATTCCTCTTAGCCTTGCTGAATGCGCGGCTTGAAAACCCATAATAAACTAGGGGCCTTCGTTTTCAGCTGCGATCTGAACGCTAATACAAGCAGGTTCAGCGTTAGCTGGATCTAAGTTTGAATCACAGAAGTCGAGTTGGTCAGCGAACACTGAACCAGCTGTGCTGGATGTGTGCCCGGTAACTCCCGAAAAACTGTAGCTTTGATTAATGTTTGAAATTGCTAAAGCAAGGTCACCCAATTCTTGAACAACTTGATCACGAACGGTAGCCAATCCAACGACAACACCCAATACAAGAATGGTGCCGATTAACACGAGTTCTGACGAGACAACAAAACCTGCCTCATCATTCCAGAACTTAGTAAGCATGTTCATCCTAACTCCTTATTAATTTTTGTGAGCTGCATTACACAGCTCGTTTAAACATTTTGATACGAAAATTAAACAACAACCATAGGGAAAATACCCATAAAACATGGTTGATTCCTCTTAGCCTCGCTCAATGCGTACTTGAAAACCTATAATTAACTATGGGCCTTCGTTTTCAGCTGCGACAATAGCGATACAGTGAGGATCTAACCCGTTTGGATCAACGTTCTGATCACAAAAATCGAGGTTGTCAATAAACACAGAACCAGCCGTACTTGATGAGTGGCCCGTAATTCCAGTGAAGGAATAGCTCTGGTTGCTGTTTGAGAATGCAGCTGCAACGTCTGCAAGTTCTGCAATTACCTGATCGCGAAGTGTAGTTAGCCCGACAACCATACCGAGAACCAACACAGTAGCAATCAGCACTAGTTCTGTTGAAACGACGAAACCACTTTCATCACTCCAAAACTGCTGAAACATCTTCATTCGTACTCCTAACATTAATCAGATGGTTAATGTTCACTGGATGCACTACAAGAACATGTAGTAATCAACATCCGAGTAAATTAACGTGTCTGCACACGCCCCGCGCAGACACTCCAGATGAGAGAGCAGACAATGTGCCATTTCGACCCACAATACATATTTTTCGTATTTTCACTCCACAATGTATTTTTCGACTACTTTTTCAAGATGCTTTTTGAGTACCAGTCCCTAAAATCAGCAACCGGTGACTAATCAAGCTCATTTAAGTCAAAATCCGGCACAGTGATATTCGAAAATAGAAAGCCGCAAGCACTGTTTCCAAAAGTTAACAAATTGAAACCCAGTGTAATCTTTGGTGCACATGCCAGCTGAAATGGAATCTCAGCTGGCAATATTCAAAAACTGCCTCAAGCATTGAGACGAAGCGATTTAGAAGGGAGCATCAGACGAATTGAGCACACTCGACACATTTTTATTTTGCGTCTGATGACAAGTCGATTTGAGATGGAAACTTTCCTCTCCATAGAGCCAAGGCACGCCCTGCATGCGAAAGAAACGTATAACTGCTTTTTATTTCGGACGCAGACATTTTCTTAATAGTACTGACAAGCCAATGGCCTGCCTTTTGGAGTGTCTCGTCGGGGGGAAGAACCTCTTCCGGTGCCAAAGACCACCATTCCATGGCATGGCCTGTTGCCAGTACTCTTCGAGCGCGGGGTGTAAATAATTTTTCGGATGATAAATCCAGTTTGGTCCCATCCCAATTTTTATCCCAAAATCCCTCATCTGATTGCGTTTTCACCAGCAAACTTGTGATGTTTTTCAGATACTGAATGATCCTTTCCCGTCCCTCTTTTGTCAGAATAGGAGTCTGTTCATTTACCCGTAATAACATCACCAAGGCATGTAAACGATGATTTCCATAACAAACACCTTTTGTGGGCTGTTGACGCATTATCCGATCAGCTATTAGATCAAAATTGACATATTGCCCTTCGGTTGTCATCCAATCATGAGCAGAATTGAAATATAAGGCAAATACGAGGGTGGTCCACTCATACTCTTTCTGGTTAAGACTGAATGATCTCAAGGTCTCTTGAATCATCGCTGCCAGGGTGGTTTCTCCCTCAGAAGTCACCACAGGGAAATCCGCAGGCGTTCCGACTTCAGCCAGAGTTGCCAAAGTGTGATCTTCATGACTTGAAGTAGCCAATCCTTGTTGAACAAGCGGCTTGACTCCGTATTGATTACGAACCAACAGAGGCTTAGTTTCTGTTCCCCATACTTGAAAAAAATGACGGTGGTCTAGCAAGAGATCGCGCATTTCTACACCAGAAAGGCATTTGGGATCCTCAAAAACTGACTCGATTCCCCAAAATCGCAGGGCATGATCAACGTGATTAATTCGAGGCTCTTTTCCTCTGAATTGAGGTCGCAGCTTATAAAGCACTTCAACCAGATCCTCATCAGAAACAATTTTCGGCCGATCATAAAGTGGCACGACTTTGAGTGGATTCAGGCGCAATGCCGGTAGTTCTTTTTGTTGCTGCCATTCCTGATAACGGACCGCTCCCCAGCCTATGGCAGCACTCACCAATAGGATATGAAAGCAGAGGAAACCAGCTACTCCCAATTTTTTTCGAAATGGTGTCTTCTCCTGTATCACTGCTGCACCTCGTTTTCCGGTTCGGAAGTCGTAGATTCCTGTTGGGACTTTTTATGCTTCGCTGCAGAAATCAACTGTGGTTCGCGCGATACGACCAAGCTGAGATCGTCTTCATAAACTACTTTGAATCCCTTTAATTTCCGAACCTGTTCATCAAGTTTTTCTTGTTTTTCTTTGTGCACGATAAACGTGGATACGTCATACTTTTCCGCTGCAGACTGCCATCCACGGATGGCCCGTGCGATTCCCAGATAATCCTTCCAAACACGGGGAGGTGTAAGATGAACGGCATTAGTCGTCATAAAGACTTTCATATCAGGAGGACCATCCCAAACCAGCCAATCACCCCACCATTGGGGGTTCCAGACTTGTCCCTCTGGAGGATGAGCCTTGAGAAATTCCGTTAACTTTCTGGGGGTTCCCTGACTATAAATTTTGTCCAGATCACGTGGTGTGCCTCCAAATAATGGTGTTGCTATATTGGAAAAGGCAAAACCAAACCAAATCGATAAAAGACAAGCTGATGTAATAACGGGTGATTTTCTAGCCCAGAATGACAGTTTTTCTGGCTGTCCCGTCGCTAAATCAAGCTTATCCTCTCGCATTCTTGGGATGACATTCGTTAAGTGAGGAACCATTGCATACACAAAAATGACTGAAAACCAGCCAATCATTCGCACACCAACAATCACAGCCAGAGACAATAGGCCCACACGCAAAACATCTGCAATTCGAATGGCTTCACGGCTACGCCTATAGAGGAATAACATTATGACCCATGCCAAACAAAACCAAATGCCTTCTGCGTCTCTAAATTCCAATGGTTCCCATTCCAAAACATCTTTTAAGTTTGGATTCCGGGGGAAGGTGAGAGAGTTAATAAACAGATCAATGTGATAGGGATTCATAAGTGCCCCACATACCGACAACTCTGTTACAACTAACCAGCGCCGCACCCATTTGTCGGTACAGACTTGAACCAGACTGCGTGTTTTCCAAGCCACTTCAATGACTCTTCCCAGGAATTGCAGACCTAGAATCGCCAGCCCAACGACAAATGAACCATGTAAGTTGGCCCACCCCAGAAAAACGAGGGGAATACCGAGGTATAGTGAAATCAAAAGTGTCGTTGGCGTTTTTTGCTCCTGTTTTTCAGAGCCATCAGTACTCAATATACTTGATTTCAAAGAGTCATACTTTTCTGACCAAGCTATAATCACAAGCAAAATCGCGACACATAAAGTCCCAAAAATTTCCGGCCTGATAATCGCTATACGGCTTGAGGCAATCACTACCAGTAAAAAAGAGGCAAGCGTACTTACGCCAACTCTTCCGGATTTGAGGTAGAATGCAAACCAGAACAGGACATGGGTCGTGAATACCGTCAACGCAAAAATATGAGATAAACCGCGTACTCCCAGAGCCCCATTTACTTTGGCAAAGATAACCTGGGACAACCATGCTGCATCTATAGACCGAACTCCTTCTGCCAAATGAAGAAAGGGGTCGTACTGTGGTAATGATTGATACTCAATGATCCAGTTACCGTAAGAAACATGTCCCCAGATATCCGAATAGAAAATATGGACATTACCAAAATAGAAAAACATCAGCGAAAACCAGAGACAGGCTATTAAATGAGGCCAGCCTAACGAAAGCATATCTCGGTATGAACGCTTTTTTTCCAAGGGAGTCATGGACTCTATTCTACCAGGCTGGGAATCGACCGACATTATACCTTCCACTCATGAAACATAACGTAAGTTCTTATTTTACGTGAAAAATCGAGCATATTTTAGATTCTTCCGCTTAGATCCTGAAAAATTAACGCAAACAATGTTCCAATAAACTTCCGCTGAAATTGTGTGGGGGCCAGTCGACAACTGAAGGGATAAGAAATCTAATCAATCTGTAAACATCTATGTTCTAAACGAGAAGCATTTGTTTTGAAGGAGTTTCGATTTCAGTTATCTTCACACACGAACTCCACGTAGGGCCAGTTGTCCCACCAAAGTTGATGTGTCAGTGAAGACTTCTCCCTGAATTCCGAGCTTTCTGGCTTCTTTTATATAGTCGGGTATATCGTCTGTATAAAAAGCCTCTTCGGGAGCACACTGAATCTTTTCCAGAGCATAATCAAAAATAGCAGGCTCTGGCTTAATTGCACCAGCCGCATATGACGTCACATAATCATCAAATCGCTGTAACACATCATACTGCTTCCAGATATATTCGAAATGAGAAACGCAGGTATTTGACAATAGAACTAACCTGAATTCTTGGGCTTTCAGAGAATTCAAGACAGGGAGAATCGAACGATTCAGTTCAAAAATATCTGAACCGGCTACCTCTAATGCTTCAACATCGACTGATTGCCCCACTGCTTCTTCAAACCAGTGGTGAAATTCAGTCGGAGTCAGTTTTCCTCGTTCATACTCCCACTGTTTGCCGGAATCAATAAGGAGCGAGTGGATCTCAAACCGGGATCGACCGCAAAGAAGCCCCATTTGTTCACACATTTTATCGTGTGAAAAAAAAGCGAGGACATTTCCCATGTCAAATAAAAAGGTACGAATCAAAGTACGATCCCCAGCAAATAGCTTAATTATTCATAACACTAACATGAATTATCGGAGTTGTATGTTATCATTCTCAGAATCACAAGCGATTTATTTGAATCACTCAAATAACAATTTCACCTCAATTAGTGATAATTTTCTTGTGCAGGTACAAGAGAATACACCTCTTATTGACGACTTTGGTATATTTCCTTAAATTGCATCTAGATAACAACTTGATGAGAGCTAATTCCTAGCACGACTCTTTTCATACCGCGCATTCAGGTTTGACTGATGATTT
>JAJDEK010000018.1 GCA_029259875.1 Planctomycetaceae bacterium | reverse complement strand
TGGTCGTAAAGGGCAGAATGTGCGTCTGGCGTCTAAACTGGTCGGCTGGGATATCGAAGTGATGACTCAGGCCGAGTTAGACGAACAATTAGATAAAACGGTTGAAGCTTTTTCTTCGATTCCTGGAGTATCTGAAGAATTGGCTGAAAGTTTAGTCTCTCAAGGGTTCTTCAGTTACTACGATTTGTCGGTAATTGAACCTGACCAACTGGCAGAGTTGGGAGGCCTTACTGCTGAGCAGTGCGAGCAGATTGTTGAAGTTGCTGATCGGGAAAGCGAACGTGTCGAAGCTGAAGAAGATGCGATGCGTGCCGCGAAAAAAGATCGTCCCGTTGCGGCTGAAGCAAGGAGTGCACCAGAGACTACTGTTGCAGAGACTACCGAAGCAGAGACTACCGAAGCAGAGACTAATGTTGAAGCGGATGCTAATGTTGAGGAGACTACTGCAGAAACAGCTGCTTTAGCGGGTGATGTCAACGATTCGGAGATAACTACGAGTTCAGAAGAAGGAACTGGTTCAGATCAAGAGCCGGTCAATGTCGAAAATACAACGGAAGATTCTACAGAAAAGCAGGAATAAATCGTTTTATTTCGAGTAAGTGTTATGGGGCAGTTGCCTCATCAAGCAATTCGTTTCAATTCCATTAGTTTTGAAAACGTTTTGCAGAATTGTTCACGGGAGAAGGGCTGTTGAAGATTCGTATTTTTGCTCTTGCAAAAGAGTTGGGAATGGACAGCAAAGTGCTGATCGATGAATGTAACCAAGCAGGGGTGAAGTTGAAAAACTCCGCTTTGGCTAGCATTACGCCCGAAGAACGTGACATTGTCATTAAATACTTAAACAAGAATAATCAGCCCTCTGATAGTTCGTCGGTAGATGTGGAAGATCAAGCGACTCTGACTCCCCAGCGGGAAAAGCCAAAGTTGCGGACCATCAAGGCGATGACTTCCCGTTCTCAACCTTCTCGTTCTGCGACACAAAAATCAGTTCAAACAACTGACGAAGCAGAAGAGTTTTCGAGTCAAGAAGAAGAGGCCGATCAAGGAGTAGCAACTGAAGAAGCAGAGGAAGAGCCCGAAGCAGCCGTTGTTGAAGAGGCCTCTGCTGAACTAGATAAGTCTGAAGGTGTCCAGGCTCGATCTGGTGCTGCTCAACGTATGGCAGGGGGACGTTCTCCGAAAGAAGACAACAGCGAAGAATCTGATCAAGCCTTAAGCCGTGATGACTATGTCCCCGCCGGGGGAGCTGCCCCCTCTTCGACGATACGTGAAATGAAACCTCGGGGATCTACGCGTTCCGGGAAGCAACAAGCCAAAGCGAAGGCAAAATCAGCTTTGCCTTCGGTAGCTGCTCCTCCCGCCTACAAGCAACCCGTGATTCCCAAAGCAAAGAAAAAAGAAGAGAAGGCCCAAAAACCTGAAGTTCGTTTGACTGCTGATATTCTGGAGCAGAAGAGCCCGCTGGCCGCGCATCTTGCACAGCATACAGAACAGAAAAAGCGGGATAAAGATCGCGATCCACAGGATGATGATTCAAAGCAACGCCGTGGTGGAAGTATCAGTCTGGTCGAAGCGCGTAAGCAGCGTCGTGAACAGCGTAAAGAAGGTCGTCGCGTCTTTGCTCCTGATGGAACAGAGCAGCAGGAATCAGTGGGCCGTCGTCCCCGTCGCTCAAAGCGGAAACATGATTCTGGTAATATTGTTCACAAAACAGAAGCTGAAGTAGAAGTTCCGATGACAGTCCGTAGTCTGTCAGAAGCAATGGGGCGTCCTGCGAAAGCAATCATGTCAATTCTGTTTAAAGAATTTGGTGAGATGGTGACCATCAACCAAATCATTGAAGAAGAGACCGCTTTGGCTGTGGCATTAGAATTAGGAGTTGACCTGACTTTCAAAAGGCAAAAAGGAATTCAGGAGACAGTCAATGAGATTATCGAGCAGGAAGATGCTTCAGAAGATCTCACCACACGACCTCCCATTATTACTGTACTGGGGCATGTTGACCATGGTAAGACAACTCTTGTGGATTCACTTCGAAACACCAAAGTGGTTGAGGGTGAAGCCGGAGGAATTACTCAGCATATTGCAGCGTATCAAGTCGAGCATAATGGTCATAAATTAACATTTGTGGATACACCTGGGCATGCTGCTTTTAGTGAAATGCGGTCTCGTGGCGCGAACGTTACTGATATGGTTGTGTTAGTTGTGGCAGCCGATGATGGTGTGATGCCTCAGACTGCTGAAAGTATTAGCCATGTCAAAGCATCTGGTGTTCCAATGGTAGTTGCGATGAATAAGATCGATCTACCGGAAATCAATGAACAAAAAGTATTGACAGATCTTGCTGCCCAAGATGTGCTTCCTGCGGAATGGGGAGGGGAAACCGAAGTCGTACGTGTATCGGCTTTAAATGGGACCGGTTTAGATAGCTTGCTCGAAACATTATTGTTAACAGCGGAATTGCATGAACTTAAGGCTAACCCAGATCGACCTGCCGTGGGTGTTTGCCTGGAAGGGTTCCGTGATGAAGGTCGTGGCTCAGTCGCTTGGTTGATCGTCCAAAAAGGGACGTTACGCATTGGTGATGCCGTGGTCTGTGGTAAATCCTATGGCTATATTCGTGCCATGTATGATGACAGAGATCAGCAGTTGGAAGAAGCTCCACCTTCATTACCAGTTAAGGTGACCGGTTTAGATACTGTACCTGGAGCCGGTGATCACTTTGCTGTGGTGTCTGATATTGAACAGGCGAGGGAGTTAGCTGAAGAACGGCGTCATGAAGGTCGTGCTGATACATTGTCAAGACACAGTGGTGGCCCGCGAACGCTGGATGATATCATGAGCTCTGTCCGCGAAGGGGAAATTCAAGATCTGCCTCTAATCATTAAGGCCGATACCCCGGGATCATTAGAAGCGATACGCAGTGAGATCGGTAAGTTTGAACACCCTGAAGTACGAGTGAAGATTCTGCATGAAGGGGTGGGTGGTGTTAACGAAAGTGATGTATATTTAGCGGCGGCATCGAATGCCATTATTATTGCTTTCCATGTAGTCGCAGAAGATCGGGCTAAAAACCTGGCAAGTCAGGAAGATGTTGAGCTTCGTCGCTATAGTATCATTTATGAAGTCATTGATGATATCAAACAATCACTCGAAGGGTTGTTGCGTCCTGAATTGGTGCAAGAGCAAACGGGGCGTGCGCTGGTTTTGCAAACGTTTTCGATCAGTCGTTTTGGAAAGATTGCAGGTTGCCGCGTGCTTAACGGAACAATAAATCGAAATGATCGAGTGCATCTGATACGGGATCAGAAAATTCTCAATCAGTATCCAATCGCATCATTAAAGAGGGAGAAGGACGATACCAAGGAAGTTCGCGAAGGCATGGAGTGTGGAATTTTGCTATCCGGATTTAATGATATTAAAGAGGGAGACCTGTTGGAGGCATTCCGGATTAACGAAGTGAAACGAACCCTCGATTCAACTTCTTGAATATTGGTAGTATTGAACCAAACAGTGAGTGCTTGCGGGGACTGAATGACATCACGTCGATTATCAAAAATTGCTCAGGCGATATTAGAAACAACTAGTACAACGATTCTGCTGCATTTACGCGATCCTCGCATCCAAAATGTGACAGTCTTACATGTTGATGTCGCACCGGATGTGCAGTCAGCCAAGATCTATATTTCGATCATGGGAGATGAAAAAACGCAAGCACTTTGTTTGCATGGATTGGAATCAGCAAAAGGATTTATTCAGTCCAAAATTGCTGATCGCATTCAAACTCGTTATACACCCGTGATCAAATTTGTTCTGGATTCTGCTGTAAAAGATTCGGTAGAGGCACTTCGCATTTTAGATAAACTACAGGTTGAGAGAGAAACGGAAGAGTTGGAGAAGGAATCTTCAGAGGAAGATGATCGAATTACTGGAGAAGAATCGCACGTGGATTAGTTGGTAATGTTTCCGTAAATGAAAGAGTTGTTTTCATTACTTTCCATTTGAACTATCTCAAATATTGCACAGACAAATATGGTTGCCAAAAAAATTTCAACATCAGATAAACAGGCTATTTGTAAAAAGCTGATCACACTTCTCAAGAAAAGGTATTCAGCGACATTACCGAAGTATGATCGCCCTGTATTAGAGACAATGTTACACGCCGTTTGTCTGGAGAATACCACGAATTCTCAGGCTGATGAAGTCTTTGATTCGCTTTTAGAAGGCTTTCATGATCTGAATGAAATTCGAGTCAGCACGATTTCTGAATTAGAATCGGTGTTTGCGTTGGATGGTGATGCGGAATGGAAAGCCTATCGGATTAGGTCAGTCTTACAATTTGTGTTTGACAAAGAATTCTGTTTTGATTTGGAATTGTTAAGAAAGAAGACGTTAGAACAGGCTCAAAAGCAACTAACGAAAATGAAGTCGTTGACACCTTTTGTTCTCAATCATACTTTACAGGTTGTCTTGGGGAGTCATTCAGTTCCGGCAGATGAGAAGATTTTAAATGCTAGTAAATGGTTGGGCTTGCTACCTGCTGATGAATCAATAGAAACAGCGAGTGACAGTTTAAAATCAAGTGTGCGTAAGCCAGATGCCCCCTTATTCAGTCATTTATTACGATGTCTGGCAACAGATGAGGAACTAGCCGCTGACTTTAATTTAGCGAAGAATCCACTACCGGAAGAAGGCGTGGATCTAAAACAAGCACCAAGTCGGCTGGAAGGATTATTTGCGAATCCACTTTCCAAACAGAAAAAAAAGGTTACAAAGAAGAAAAAAGCTTCTACGAAAACCAAAAAAGCAACTGCAAAAGTGAAAAAGAAAGTACCAGCCAAAGCTGCGAAAAAAGTAACCAAAAAAGCGACGAAAAAAACAGCAAAAAAAACGGTCCCTGCAAAGAAGGCTACTTCCAGAAAAAAGGTTCCAAAAAAGAAATCCTCTTCATCCAAAAAATAATCTGTCAGAACTTCGATTGGTCAACGTAGTAGGGCTCTCTGATTGCTACTGACTGTCTTGATCCTGGTAATGTCTGTCAGTTCCCCTTTTTTGCCTCATAATGTCTCTATTTCCCTGTACTAAAATAATAGAATCCACAGAAAGCAGGCTTGGAGGAGCTGGGGAATAGGCGTTACAATAAATAGGCTCTACTGTTGTTCTTATAAATACAGTAATTCGTTTCGGGTAGAGAATAAATAATCTCTGTTTCAAATAATGGAGTTTGAAGATGAGCGGTTTTCCGAAGATGGCAATCATTTTAGCCTGCCAGTTCATGTTGTTACCTTGTTTCATGGTATCTAACGCTCTGGTTCCTCTCTCGGCCAAGATGCCCGATAAAAAGGAAGGAAAGAAGAAGGCACAAAAGCATTCCACCCCCAAAGTTTTCTCGCTTGAAGAAGGGGTTGCGGATGATGTTGTGCTTCCCCTGATACCTGCAAAACCACGCACTCCTGAAGAGCTAAAAGAAGTCGACTCCGCTGCTTGGTATATGACTGGTCGCATGCGTGAGGCCCGTAATGACTTTATTGGCGCCTATGATGCCTATAAGAAGGCGATGGAATTAAATCCAAATTCGGTCGAAATTTATCGAGTTTTGATCAGGTTGGCTTCGGGTTTGGATAAGACTGATGAAGCGATTAAATACGCTCAGAAGGCAGTCGAGCTTGATCCCAAAGATTATGAACTCATGCGGAAGCTGGGTTTACATATGGCAGGTCAGGGACGTTTCGAAGAGGCAGTCACCTTTTTGAAAAAGGCATCAGATTCTCCGTCCATTGATAAAAAATCTGGTGTGTATGTGATTATTAAACATGACCAGGCAAATCTCTACGAACGATTGGGGAAGAATGAAGAAGCTGCTCAGTGTTGGGAAGTCGTCTTTAATGCTCTGATGAAACCAGATCAATATACTTTTGAGTATAACTCTCGTTCTCAGCTTGAAGCCAAACAAGGGAAACTCTATGAGAGAATGGGGCAGTCATTTCTTGAGACCGACCACCTGGAGCTTGCGGTCGAAGCTTTCAACAAAGCAGCGGAGTCTCAAAAAGGGCGGCCCGGTGTTCTAAAATACCATCTGGCCCAAGTTTATTTTCACTCCAAAGAGTATCAGAAGGCACTTGATGCGTTGCAAGTTTATTACGATGAGCAATTACAGTCGAAAGGGCGTAAGGCTTATCAATTTCTTGCAGAAATTTTAAAAGCATTGAATCGTTCAGATGAGTTAATTCCTAAGCTAGAAAAACTGGCAGAAAAAGATCGATTTAATCGTACACTTCACTACTACCTGGCAGAGCAGTACGGAGATCAAGGACGTTTTGCCGAAGCCGAAAAAACATATCTGGATTCGATTGGTAAATCATCTGATTCAGAAGGCTTGGCCGGTTTGATGACACTGTATCAAAAGAATAAAAAATATAAGAAACTGATTGAAACACTATCCAAAGTTGTCCAGACCAGCGATGGAATTCAGAAGATTCAACCGAATCTGGAGAAAATGTCTAAAGATGAAAAATTCATTAAAGCTTTGATTGCAGAAGCACAAAAACTGAAAGATAAAAGTCCGCCGGGAGTCGATGTCTTTTCTGGTTTTATTATCGCGAAACTCGCTGCAGTTGCAGGACAGACAAAAGCGGCAGGTGAATTCTATCAGTTTGCGATGGATGCTGCCGAAAGACATGCCAAACCCCAGATTCGTAGTAATTGGGCTTATTTGATTCTACGAGAGTATAGCCAACTTTTGAGAACTGAAAATCAATATGGTAAGGTCGCTGATTTGTTGCAAAAAGCTGCTGACAATCCATTATTAGCACCTCAGAGAATTAAACTACTATTTCAGTTAGCAGATGCCCGTGAGAGAAGTGGCGAAACAGAAGCTGCCCTCAAGGTGAACGAAGAAGCGCGCCGGGTAGCTCCCCAAATTCCAGACCTTGACTACCAGCATGCCTGGATTTATTACCATAGTCGGGATTGGGATAAAGCGATTGCACAATTTAAGGGTTTCATCAAAAAGTATCCGCGGCAGAAAGAGCGCCTGTATCAAGTTAAGATGATACTATCAAACATCTACGTGCAACAAGGAGACATCGGGAAGGGGGAAGCCGTTCTTGAAGAGTTACTAGCCGAAGATCCCAATAATCCTTCTATCAATAATGATTTGGGATACCTCTACGCCGATCAAGGTAAAAATCTGGAAAAAGCAGAGAAGATGATTCGAATTGCTTTGAAGTCTGAGCCAAATAATATGGCTTATCTCGATAGTATGGGATGGGTTTTATTCAAACGGCAAAAGTATGAAGAAGCCGTAGAGTATCTTGAGAAAGCCAGTAAATTACCCGGAGGAGGAGACTCGACGATTCTGGATCATTTAGCAGACTGTTATCACAAACTAGGAAAAACCGAAAAAGCAATGAAACTCTGGAAGAAGGCATTAGAGGCAGCACAAAAATCAGCTCCTCCCGATGCAAAAATGATTGAACAGATTCAGGAAAAACTCAATCAATAATTGTTTTTCTTGAACTAGAGAACGTGATAGTATCGGATCAAGTTGTTTCTTATCTATGTTATTCCGGCGTAGGTTAATCTCTTTTTTTAGCTAAGCGAATTTATAAATGGCAGGGCATTCACATTGGGCAAATATCGCCGCCAAGAAAGGGGTGATTGACAAAAAGCGAGGTAAGCTATTTGGTAAATTGAGCCGTGCGATTATTGTGGCGGCACAACATGGTGGGGGAGACCCTTCTATGAATTTAGCTTTGCGCTATGCAATCGATAAAGCACGTAAAGCGAGTATGCCTAAAGAGAATATCGATCGCGCTGTTAAAAAAGGGTGTGGGGAATTATCTGGTGAAAAATTTGAAGAACTGATCTATGAAGGTTACGGTGCAGCAGGGGTGGCGGTGTTGTGTGACATCCTGACTGAAAACCGTAATCGAACTGCGGGAGAGATACGCAAGGCTTTCGAAGTACATGGTGGTAATCTTGGCAGTACTGGCTGTGTTGCTTGGATGTTTGAGCGAAAAGGTCTCTTTCTTGTTCCCACAGACAATGTCGTAGAAGATGAACTGTTTGAAATCGCATTGGAAGTAGGGGCAGACGATGTCTCTGCCAATGGTGATGTATTTGAAGTCACTTGCAGCATCGAGGCATTCCAGCAGGTATCCGAGGAATTTGAAAACAGAAAAATTCCTACGAATCTGGCAGAAATATCACGTATTCCTGCAAATACTGTCGATCTAGGGGTGAATGATGGCAAAAAAGTCCTCAAACTGATGGAAGCTCTAGAAGATCATGATGATGTGCAAAGTGTGACTGCGAACTTTAATATTCCAGATGAAATTATGGCCGAGGTCATCGCCGAGTAAACAACAATCTCGTTTTAAGGGGCAGAAACTTGACGATTGAATTCAGTTGCTCACATTGCAATAAAGTCTTGAAAACTTCGGATGATAAAGCCGGTCGTCGAGCCAAGTGTCCCCAGTGTGGTGAACCAATTGATGTGCCCATGCCAGCAGACGTCACCAGCAATGATGATGGTTTTGACGGCTTCGGTGAATCACCTGTAAGTGAGGAACAGAGTTTCCTCACCGATTCCCCAGTCAGGGAAGAAGACAGTTTTCTGAATCAAGGAAACATTGACTGTCCCATGTGCGGTGCCAGCGTTCGTGCAGGTGCGACAAAATGCGAGGCATGTGGTGAGACCTTGCAGGCTTCTGGCAGAAGAGGAGATCGCTGGGAGCCAAGGATTTTCAGTATTGGTGAAGTCTTCTCTCGTACGTGGGAAGTGTATAAAGCTAACTTGGGGATGGCAATTGGCGTACCATTGCTGGCAGGTGGCATTTACTTTGTAGGTTCCATCGCGATTGGTATCGTATCAGCACTCTTGAGTGTTGCCTTAGCTTCGATGGTCGGAGGTGGGGATCTGGCTCAATTGGTTCAGATTCCAATCGTGCTTGTACAAAATATATTAGTCTATTCAATCTTGTTCTATGTTCAGCTGGGAGGTCAGTTAACCTTCCTCAAGATTATCAGGGGGGAGAACCCCGAATTGAACGTCCTGTTTAGTTGTGGCCCTTTTCTCTGGCGTATGTTTCTCTGCAGTATCATCTATGTTATACTCAGTTGTCTAGGGCTATTACTTTTGATTATTCCCGGTATTATCGTGGGGCTTATGTTTTGGCCATACTCGTTTATTCTGGTTGATCGGAATTTACCCGGAATTGATTCATTTTCCGAAGCGCGAAAAGTAACATCTGGCAATCTGTTGAACCTGTTTGGTCTTTCGATACTGTTAGGTCTGATTACGATACTGGGGGCAGTGGTCACATTAGGGATCGGTTTGATTTTCATCATCCCCTTTACTTATATGGCACAGACAGTCGCTTACGCTGAAATGACTAATCAGTGAAATGACATCGATTAACTCTCATCTTATGCTATGTTTTCAAGAGTGTCGCTCTATTAAATTTTGACGTGAGCAATTGATTCAGGAGAATGCCAATCTTATTTCGTATAGAAAATGAGATGTTTGCAGTAAGCCTCACAAGTTAAAAAGACAATAGTATATTAAGGGCGTCCTTTGACGATTGAATTTAGTTGTCAGTATTGCCAAAAAGTTCTTAAAACCTCGGATGATAAAGCCGGGCGAAGAGCTATGTGTCCGCAATGTGGCGAGCCGATTACTATTCCCGTTCCAGATTCAGTAGTTGATGGTGATAGATTCGATGATCCTGATAGCGAATTCCCTGTGAGTGAAGAACAGAGTTTTCTAGCTGAAATCCCGGTAAGAGAAGAGCATAGTTTTCTCGCAGGTGGATCTGTCTATTGTCCTATGTGTGGCGCCACGGTTGAAGAGAACACAAAAAAATGTAGTCATTGTGGAGAGACATTACAGGCATCGGCAGGTAAACAATGGGAACACCGTATC
>JAJDEK010000170.1 GCA_029259875.1 Planctomycetaceae bacterium | reverse complement strand
TTTTCTGCATCATCATTTGCATCAATTGATTCATAAATACGAGTCGATTTCACAGATTCGTCAGCGGGTGTTCGATTCGTTATTGGAAGGGATTTCTACGAAACCTGCGGGAACAGATCGCAAAAAAGTGATCGTCTTCAGTCCTCATCCCGATGATGATGTCATTTCGATGGGAGGGACTCTCATTACATTGGCAAATCAAGGACACGAGGTTTATATCGCCTATATGACCAGTGGTAATATTGCGGTGTTTGATCATGATGCACTTCGACACATCGATTTTGTTCATGAATTTCATAGGCTGTTTCACCCTGATGATGATGGCGTTTTGCAGCACTTGGAAGATCTCAAAGAAAGTATCGAAACGAAAAAACCGGGAGACCTGGATACAAAAGAGATGTTAGGAATCAAAGGTTTGATTCGAAAAACTGAAGCAACAGCCGGTGCGGAATTGGCTGGAGTTCCTGAAGAACATTTACGCTTTTTGGACCTGCCTTTCTATCGTACCGGCCAAGTTTCAAAAAAGCCTATTGGCGATGAGGATATCGACATCGTTGCTGATTTATTGCGAGAGATTAGTCCTCACCAGATTTATGTAGCGGGAGACCTTTCTGACCCGCATGGGACTCACCGTGTTTGTGCTGAGGCCATTATTAATGCGGTCAATGTTGTTGCTGACGAAGGGGTCTCTCCTGAATTCTGGATGTACCGGGGTGCTTGGGAAGAGTATGAACCACACGAAATTGAACGAGCAATTCCACTGAGTCCGGAAGTTGTACTCAAAAAACGAGAAGCAATTTTCAAGCACGAATCACAAAAGGACAGTGCATTTTATCCGGGGAGTGACAAACGCGAATTCTGGGTAAGAGCGGAAGATCGAACCCGAAACACGGCAACAGTTTATAATCAGCTTGGTTTACCAGAGTACTTTGCCATTGAGGCTTTCAAACAGTATCACGGCGAAATTTGAGTAAGTTGGGTATGCTTGCTGAACATGGTTAGATTTTTAACTCAAATTGATGCCCCAAAAAACATTATGAAATCGCAGATCAGATTGTAATTTTTTCCAGCTTCGTCTTGCTCTCAATGTGGGTTTTTTCGTAAAACACGTCCTATCAAGAGTTTTGACCATAATTTTGCTGAGGGAATGACAGGAATCATTCTAAGCGATTTCGCTACCTCGGTTCTTCTGATAGTTTCAGACTCTCAATGGAAGGAGAGCAAAAGGCCATGAGGCATCAACACGATTTCATCTCGATCGTAGCGTGTATGCTATTATTAAGTCAGTTTGGTTGTGGCAGTGAGGACACTGCAACACCCCAAGTAGCGGGCAATAATATTGATGGGAAGTTGGATGGTGCATCCTCCAACTCGCAACCGAAATCATTACCTGCTGCTTCCATTTCGCCGGTTTCTCAGAGCGGTCCTGCGTTGAAGTCGAATACCAATGTCATTCGGACTGCCAGTTTGAGCCGTGATCAGCGCGATATGCAAGACTTGGACAATGATGACACTTCTCTGGAAAACGAAGATGTCAAAATTCAGGAGCTGAAAGAGGGGACGCCAGAATGGAATGTGCGTGAGATTACACGACTCAAAGTCACGGCACTGCCTAAGACTGGGAATGTGGATGAACTTAAAAAAGCACGTGTGGAACGCAATCAGAAAATTATTCAGTTAGCGATGGAAGCGGTAAAACAATGCCACGCCGACAAAGAAAAAAAGCGTCTTTTCACGGTTTGCATTCGAAACCTACTGGACGCGCATCTCCAATTAGCCTTAGAGGGAGATCAGGATAGTATCAATGCATTGTACGATCATTCGGAATCATTGTTTAAACGTGATCCGAATTCACAATCGGCTGCTGATGCTGGGTTTACCGTTGCCAAATTTGCGAATACGAGCGCGCAACGGTTTGCAATGGAAGAACCACGCTGGATTGAGGAGTTTGTAAAGCAGACACGTTTATTTGCTTCACGATTTCCGAAAGAGTCTGTGCGTGCACCTCAGTTGTTACGAGTAGCTGCAGAAACCAGTCAATTGTATGGTTTAAATAAACAGGCACTGGATTGCTGTATTGATCTGGAAAGAAAGTTTCCCAAGAGCAATGAGACCGCCCAGATTGCTGGATTGTCGAGGCGTTTGCGAATAAAGGGACAGCCACTGCAACTCGCTGGCGAAACCATCGAAGGGGGTTATGTTTCTGTCAATGATTACAAGGGAAGCGTTGTGCTTGTGGTATTCTGGTCGACGACTGCGAAACCTTTCATAGAGCAACTACCACAGATTCAGGCCTTATCAAAAAAATATGGTAAGTATGGATTTGAAATTATGGGTGTGAATCTGGACGATGAAGAACCAGCCATTGATGCATTTCAAGAGAAGACGTCTCTTGATTGGCGGCAAATTTTTTATTCCGCACGAGATAAACGGGGGTGGAATAACCCATCAGCTGTTTATTATGGCGTAAGAAGAGTACCAACGATGATTTTGGTTGATCATACAGGTATAGCAGAACTCGTCACTTCAAAAGCGGGTGAATTGGAAGAACCTTTACGTGCTCTGTTGCGAAAGAAGACAGCAGCGAACGCGAAAAAGTAAAATGATCCTCTGACAATTTATTTAACGATCACGCTCCGAAGGTTTACAATTCACCTTCGGAGTTTTTTAATGTAGTAGTATCAGTTCTCTGACCGAGTTGTAATTGAGCTCTTTTATTTCTGTAAAGGGATGATCTAATGGGCAGAATCATTTTGGCTTCTTTGTTGTCTGGAATAATTCTTTTTGTCTGGGGTATGCTGTCTTGGATGGTTTTACCGATCCATGATGGGACAGTGAGACCTTTGCCCGATGCGCAAGTAATCATCGATGTACTCAAGCAGCAGAATCTGGAAGATGGCTATTATCTATATCCCGCGTTCCCAGATGGTTCTTCTGGTCCAGGGCCTGAGATGGAAGCAGCGATGCAGGAGTTCGAGAAGAAACATCAGGCAGGGCCAATTTTTTCTGTCATCTATAAATCACAGGGCACACCTTCGATGCCACCTGAAATGATGATCGCAGGACTGCTAATTAATATGCTGTCCAGTTTTATTGCAGCGTCGTTATTATCAATGGCAATCAAAAATGGTGCCATGTTTACTTACTTTCAAAGATTCCGATTTGTCGCCTTAATCGGAGTATTTGCGGCGATCGTTTCTTTTCTCAATTTGAAGAACTGGATGTATTTTCCAACCGATTTTACCCAAGCAATGATGCTGGACTTACTCTTGACCTGGATCATTGGAGGGTTGGTGATCGCGGCCTTGATTAAACCTACAAAGGCGACGCCTGTGACAAATGAAAGCTCACAACCAGAATCTTAGACGATACCCAAAATTGGTTAAGGAGTGATTGTCTCGGGTTGGAACTTTTGTAGCCGCTCACCGACTATTTTATTATCGGGCTGAAGGGTACCTAATACCGAAGCCAGTGCGGTGTTCAAATTTGGGTCTTGAGCTGTCTGATATGCTTTGCGGATCTCAGCAACTTGCACGGAATCGACTAGCAAACCATATTTCTGAATATGAAAGGCGAGTTGCAGAGCAGCGATTTCTTTAACGTCAGTGGCGAACATTTTATTCGCGATGACTTTTACCAGATCTTCCTGAGCCGAGCGAGTCGGGATACCTCCAAGGGTGATGAGTGCATTCGATGCCAACTCACGTTCAGGAACCAATTGCAATAGGGATTTTTCTGCTGGCTCCAGATTATAAACGTTGGTTCGCAAGCTAGATGCGATGTGGGATAACCAATACAAGGCGGCAGTTCGGTATTCCGTGCGTATGTCTCCGGTCAACTCAGGTGTTTTCAAACTGCTAAGGAAAGGTCTTATTTGATTTCCAACATTTTTAGAATCATTAGATTCCACAATGTAATGAACCAAAGGATAACGTCGGATTGAATATTCTATTTTGTTCTTCAGGCGGAGCGGGCCGTAGATAATAATGGGGATATTCGCTGTTCGGGAATCAGCTCGCAGATTGGCAATCGTTTGAGAAAGTCCCCAACGCGCGATATTGGCTTCCAGAGCAATAAATTCAATATCCATGCGACTTGTGGCTGCTTTAAATCCTGCTTTTCCAGTCTGAAAAGGTTGGGTTTGATATCCGAGTTCATTAAATGTGCCAGCCATTGATTGGGCGCGTGGGACGCTAGAATCAATTACGATTGCAGACTGTGATCCTTCACCACGTAAAGCCCGCGTGAGAATGGCGATCACTCGTGGGGCGCCTGGGAATGATTTAGTAGGGTCCAGTTGCATGATTGCTGTCGCAGCGGCAAATTGAACCCGACGATCCGGGTAATTCAAAGCAGCAATAATTGAAGAGTGTTTATTTAGTTGTTCGTAAAGTAGAGTGCGTGAGCCAATTTGCCCCAATGCCTTGAGAGCAGCAATGGCACTGGGAGCGTGTCCTTGTTTCATGGCTAAAGCGAGTACCCGACTCACAGCTGAAGGACCAGATAGCAGAGCTAGATTGAATGCAGTCCCCTGCCCTTGTGGAAGTGGATGATTCCAACCAACACGATAGGCGTCCATTGCGAGAGCCATCGCTAAATATAGCGTCTGCACATCTTCGCGGTCGGGCGACATTTCCAAAGCTTCTTTTGAAAACCGCAGACCCAGAACTAAATTCGCTTCCTGTGCAGGAATTTCTTTTTCAACGACAGTCTGTTCTTTTAGATCCCAGACCCAGATTTTTTGATTCACTGATTTATTATCATATGTTTGGTACAAGCGAATCGCTGCATTCTTCAATTCCAATTGTGCACCATTTCGGTCAAGTTCTTCTGTTTTACGTGGATCTTTCCAAAGTAGTTTCGCCAGGGCAATGCGGGCTGAGATTTGAATACTTTTCGGCTGATTTTGAGAAAAAGCCGGATTCCAAAGATAGAGAATCGCAGCTGGATCGCCAATATCGCCGAGCACATCTGCAGCCACTTTACGGATATTGATATTCGGAGAACGCAGAGCAGCTATCAATGGTTGAACTACGGGAGAACCTAATTGAGACAGGGCAAATGCCAATTCATCATTAGTCGTGGGATCTTCGCTTTTTCCTAATCGCTTCAGGATTGGTGGGGCAACGATTGCTCCTGCAGACTTCAGTTCAATAATGGCAATAGCGCGCTGTGTTGGTGTAGCGGTAAGATCATTGATCAATCCATCGATACGAGCAGGGTCTGTAGCATAAGCGCGAAATGCCACTTCCATTTTTTTGAGCAGTTCAGCTGATTCAGGTTGTAATGCTTTATTATTCGCCAAAGCAATGAATGCAGCCGGGCCATATTTATCTCGTAGCATCAATACCGTTTCATTATCGATATTTGCTTTTATCAATTGTTCAAGATAAGGCTTGGCAGAGGTTGCCTGGCCGAGGTCTGTAAGTTGCACAACTGCCTGCATGAGTTGCTCGGGGGTTTCTGGCTTGGTGAGCAGCAAGTCATCAGCGGTCAAGTTGAATGCGGAAACCGGTTCTGGAGTTTTGGGAGGAACTTTTTCTTGTGTCCAGGCACGTGTTAATGCACTCAAGGCACAGAGGAATGCCAGAGCAAAAGTTGCCAGGATCCGATTTTTTAAAGACATTCAGTCGACTCCGTGTCGTCTTGGTTGTCGGCTATTCATTTCGGACTACCTGTAGGTGGACCAGATCTAAGTCTCGTCAACCTGACAGATGGAGGATCTCTCAATGAAAATTGATATAAACAGTTTGTATATACTATTCTTACTACCTTTCCTAAAACAACACAATTCAGTTGTTTCAGTCCAAGTCTTTATGGAATTAAGACCTGAGGTATCCGAATGGACATATTTGTCGCGCTAGCTTCTGTATCAATTATCATCGTTTCTAACGGCGATAACGGTTCAATTGAAGATAGCGAGTAACCGTATCTTTCCTGTTATCAACACATTAAAGATCGTAGGAACCCGATAATTGATATAATCCGACCACCGGAAACTGGCCTTCTGAACATAATATCAAGCAGACTAGATTTATTAATTTTGGAGCTATACTTGCTCTAAGGCGATGAGTTCTTCGTAGGTTTCCCGTCGACGAATCACTTGGTAATCACTCCCATCCACCATAATTTCTACACTACGGGGGCGGGCGTTATAATTACTACTCATCACAGATCCATAGGCTCCCGCGCTGAACGTGCAGAGATAGTCAGCGCGTTGCATGGGGGGAAGATAACGGTCTTTTGCAAAATAGTCGCAAGACTCACAGACAGGGCCGACAACATCAGCGGGTTCACAGCCTGCAATTTCTTCTTCGCAATCGAAAGGCATAGGAACCTTTGATTTGACGGGCCAGACACGATGGTAAGAGTCATACATGGCAGGGCGGACCAAGTCTGTCATACCCCCATCCTGGATATAAAAGAGTTTGCCCCCTTCCCGTTTGGTGAAGACAATCTGGCTAACTAAGACACCAGAATTTCCTGCGATAAATCGTCCGGGTTCTAAAGCCAGACGACAACCGATTTCTTTGAGCGTGGGGACGATCACATCGGCGTAAGTTTGAGCGGAAGGCCCTTCATCCGTTTTATAGCTGATTCCAAACCCGCCTCCCAGATTCAACCAATTGGTCTTATGCCCCTTTTCACGAAGCTGGGCGATGACCTCTGCTCCTTTTTTGACCGCTTTGGCATAAGGATCGGTTGAAAGAATTGGAGATCCAAGATGCATATGAATTCCCGTGAGTTCCAGTCGGTCGTCATGCAGGACTTTGTCAGCCAGTTCAGTGGCTCGTTCGATATCCATCCCGAACTTATTCCCCTTTTTTCCGGTTGTGGTTTTGCGGTGCGTTTTAGCGTCGATATCAGGATTGAGACGTAAGGCTACTCGGCCGATGCAGTTGAGTTCTTCAGCAATCGTAGAGATTGCATCAAGTTCAGCTTCACTTTCTACATCGAACATCAGAATATCGGCTTTCAAAGCCTGGCGGATCTCTTCATCCGTTTTTCCAACGCCTGCGAAAACAACGCGTGACGTATCGGCTCCCGCCTGTTGAACACGAAATAGTTCTCCTCCTGAAACCACATCGAAACTGCTACCCGCATCATTCATTGTTTTCAAAATGCTTAGGTTTCCGTTGGCTTTGACTGAATAACAAATCACAGGGTCGACTTCCGCAAAAGCGTCTTGAATTTCCTTCAGACGGCTTAGAAAAGCCGATTTTGAATAGACCCAAAGCGGCGTGCCGAATTCTTGTGCCAGCTTGGTGACGGGAACGTTTTCGCAGAAAAGTTCGCCTTCTTGATAATGAAATGGATTCATTGTGGTGCCTTTTCGGAATTAACTTAAAAAACCTATGCTGAGCGAGTGAAGTCAGAAAATGAGAGGCTCTGCTTAAAACGTGAAGCTGAGCTTCACGTTCTTAGGTGCAGGCTCGATGTTTCGCCAGTAGCTCTGCAATCTGGACAGCATTCGTAGCAGCGCCTTTGCGAAGATTATCGCTAACACACCAGAAACTGAGTCCATTCGGATGAGAGATATCACGGCGGATACGACCAATGAAGACTTCATCACTGCCATCACAGGTGGAGGGAAGCGGATACGATAAATTCTTTAGGTCGTCAACGACAGTAATTCCGGGAAAATCCTCGAATAGTTGGCGCGCTTCTTCGGGAGAAATCGGACGCTCTGTTTCGACCGTGATCGTTTCACTGTGACAGTTAGCAACGGGAATTCGAACACAGGTTGGATTGATTTGTATTGTGTCATCGCCCAGAATTTTACGGGTTTCATACACCATTTTCATTTCTTCACTGGTGTAGCCCGCTTCTTTTTCGCTGCCGATCTGTGGAATGGCATTAAAGGCAATGGGATGTTGAAAGACTTGATACTCATGGTCATTACCGTCCAGAAATGCCCGCGAACCATCCATGAGATCGCTAGTGCCAACGACCCCTGCTCCACTGGTCGCCTGATAAGTGCTGACAATCACCCGTCGAACTGGTGAGGCATCGTGGAGAGGCTTTAAAGCCATGACCATCTGAGTTGTTGAACAGTTGGGGCTGGCAATGATGCCTTTTGCTTCCAATGCTGCTTCCGGGTTGATTTCGGGAATGACGAGTGCCACATCTGGTTTCATTCGCCAGTAGCCTGATTCGTCAATCACAATCGCGCCTGCTTCAATTGCTGAAGGCAGAAATTCTGCTGCGGTGTCATCGGGAGTGGATGAAATGACGAGCTCAACCCCCTCAAAGGAATCTTTGGTTAATTCTTCAAGGGTATAGGTTTTTCCTTGGAATTCTAGTGTTTTACCGGCAGATCGCGCTGACGCCAGGAATCGAAATTGCTTCGCTTGAAAGTTACGATCTTCCAGCAGTTTCCGCACGATGTGCCCAACAGCACCCGTGGCACCAATAATGGCGACAGTATCAAACACTTTGAAATCTCCAGACAACTAAAAGGTTAAAAGTCTTTTAACAGATTGATTTTAAGTCAACTGTTACAGGTGAATGTTACGATGAAATTCATAATTCATAATCAGTAGTTACAGCATGGTCTCGTTTTGTACGACAGCCGTTAGGGGCGTATGGTTCAGGCTGAGTAGAATATAGAAATTCATGCCGTGTACGCTTATTGAATCGACTATTATATGGTCTGATGTTGATTTCGTCCAATCGGTGAGAAGATTCCATTTGGGCTAGCAGATGAAGAGAGAATCTTGATCTGAAATCATGTTCCCCGGCTTTAAATTATAGCGATAAATTAGCTTTTTAGCATCAAAATGTAAAATTCAGGGAGCCATGCTACTAGGGGCAAAACAGTGCTGATATACTCCACTTAAGTTGGAATGAACAATTCTTTGAATTGGAATGTTCCGAAGTTTTTCGAAGATTAATCACAAGCAGGTATCATAAACGATGAAAGTTTTATTGATTGGTCAGGGGGGCCGTGAGCATGCTCTGGCTTGGAAACTGACTCAGTCTAAGAGTGTCAGTCAGGTTTTTTGTGCACCGGGAAATGC
>JAJDEK010000169.1 GCA_029259875.1 Planctomycetaceae bacterium | reverse complement strand
CCTATTGCTCCGCACACTCCAGAAGCTTTATTGGTTCATTATGCAGATGATATTGATGCGAAATTCCATATGATGGCAACGACACTGGAGAATATTCTGCCTAGTAGCGAGGAAGAGTTTTCTAGTCGCGATAATGCTTTACGAAGAAGTATATTCGTGGGTTTGAAGACAGACGAGTAAAAGATTTTTTGTTTTATCAATCATGATTTTCGTTCAAATCAATAATAGAAAACTATAATGAAATTTACCAAGATGCAGGGAGCAGGTAACGATTACGTCTATGTCAACTGTTTCGAGGAAACGCTTTCTCAGGATATAGCGACTTTGGCGAGGGAAGTCAGTGACCGGCATAAGGGGATTGGCTCCGATGGTTTGATTCTGATTTGCCCCTCCGAAAAAGCAGATGCTCAGATGCGGATGTTTAATGCCGACGGTAGCGAATCAGAAATGTGTGGCAACGGAGTTCGTTGCGTCGCTAAATATGTTTACGATCATGGTATTGCTCAAACTGAGACTTTGAAGATTGAAACGGGAGCGGGGATATTAAGTCTCGATCTTGAAGTTACGGGGCACAAAGTCAGTCAAGTGCGCGTTAATATGGGAAAGCCCATTTTATCCAGTTCTGATATTCCGACACTGCTTCCCGGTGACCCTCCGGTGAATGCGGATTTGGATGTGGGAGGCCAAACCATTCAGGTCACCTGTGTCTCAATGGGTAATCCACACTGCGTGACTTTCGTGGAAGAGATCACCAATCAATGGGTGCATGTGATCGGCCCTCAGGTGGAAGTCCATCCGATGTTTCCCAAGCGAATCAATGCTGAATTCATCGAAATTATTTCTCCGGAGGAGATGAAGATGCGAGTCTGGGAAAGGGGTTCTGGCGAAACCCAGGCGTGTGGAACAGGTGCCTGCGCTTCAGCAGTTGCGGGAGTCTTGACGGGACGTACCGGGCGTAATGTACTTATCCATTTGCCTGGTGGTGACTTACGATTAGAATGGTCTGATTCAGACGAAGTATTTATGACAGGACCTGCAGTGGAAGTTTACCAGGGAGTTTGGACAGGTCCCAAATGATGAATGTATGATTTCAGCAGTGAGGCTGAAGTTTTGACTTTATTCAGGGATGACATTTTTTTGAAATGGTCTTGCAGTAAAATAAGAGAACTGTTAAACCTCGGCCTCTCTCATTCTCAAAATGAATTTCAACTTTAAACCTGCGATTAATAATACAGGCAATGAGCTATTGTCGGCATTCCGTGCATCCGATTCAGGAAAACGAATTGGATGGAAACTTCGGTTGTTGTTGATTGGCTGGAGTCTGTGTTTGATTACCGGGTTTGGTGTTGCGGTTCAAATTACGCCGGACTCACGTGGGTTCGGTACCCATCAAAAACTTGGTTTTGCACCTTGTGTCATTCGAAATCAATTATCCATTCCTTGTCCCAGTTGTGGGATGACAACTTCCTTTTCACATTTTGTTCGAGGTCAGATCAGTCAGTCTGCACAGGCCAATAGTTCTGGTTTGGTTCTGGCAATCGTTTGTCTTGTGATGATCCCTTGGTCTTGGATCAGTGTTTATCATAAGCGACTCTGGTTGATCTCAAATCCTGAAAGCTGCTTGCTCTGGTTGATGTGTGGTTTAGTCACAATCACCTTGATAGAGTGGTTTTTTCGGTTGACCTTTTAAGATGATATCTCTTCCGGATTCCCGGAGACAATTAAGTTCCTCTCTCGTTTAATTCAATTCATTTCTCGACAAGTTACTTCGGTTTATGCCAAGGACGGCAGAAAATATGCGGATTTCAATACAGACAAAAAACTCAGGCTCATTTAATCAGCACTGTTTTTCGGTCATGCTGCTGACTCTCGTTTGCTTGGGTGCCAGTGGATGTTCATTGTACGTCATGGCTGGAAAAATGTTTTTTGGTGATCCGCTCCAAACCTGTGAGTTTAGTAGAACCACCAAAGTGGATCTGTCTGAAGAAAATAAAAAAGTTCTCGTTATCTGTTCGACACCGGAATCTATTCGTTCGGATTATCCGTCTTTGAATTATGATTTGCTGGAACAGATTACCTATCGTTTACGTCGTAATGATGTTGATGTGATGGATACGGGTAAGGTTGCTACCTGGCTGGATGACAACGGCGGTGTTTGGAACAACGTTGATGAATTAGCAGAAAATTTTGATGCTGACTACATCATTCATGTTGACATTGATGAATTTGATTATCGCGAACCAAATAGTCCCAACTTACTACGTGGGAAAGCATTTGGAAATGTTTCTGCGTATGAGGTTATGGAGGTAGATGGACTAAAACGAGCTTTGGAAGTATTCGCCAGTGAATACACTTCAGAGTATCCTAGCCACATGCCCGTCTCTATAGAATCAGAATCACCAAAAGTATTCAGGAAAAAATACTTGGATCGCATAGCCGACCAGATTGGTCGTTTCTTCTATAACTATCGGACGGGAGCTGATATCTAGCTCTTCCTGTAGTTTATCGAAGGTAGCGTCCAAAACTTATTTCAGAGTTGTGAAGGATCACACGATGACAATTTTTTCGTTCGGACAACGGTTTCACAAACAGTTTTTTAATACAATCACCAAGCTTGCTATGGCGTTGGTATTATGCACTACCATGTCTGGCTGTAACTATTTTATCCTGCTGGGGTACTTGATTGGTGGCCCGCCTTCCATTGAGCCAGACTTCGATGCGCAAACACAAAAATCAATGACTGAAAAGGATGTGACAGTCGCAATCGTCTGTTACGCCCCTTTGGAATTGCAGTATAACTTTGATGGTCTTCACAATGACTTGGCCAAGTACACCACATTTCGTTTACACAGCCATGGAGTGAAAGTGGTTAATCCAGATCGCATTCGGGCCTGGCTGGATGAAAATCCCGATTGGGACAAGCCGGAAGAAATTGGCGAAGCTTTCGATGTAACTTTCGTGATTCATGTCGAATTACATGAATACAGTTTGTATGAGGAAAACAGTTCTGATCTGTATCGTGGGCATGCGGAAGGAATGGTGACCGTCTATGAAATGGACGAGGATGGTGAAGGTGAAAAACTTTACAGCAAGGAAATCACTTCGACCTATCCGCTACGTGCTCCAAGAGCGACCTCAGAAGTCACTTTTTCCAAGTTCAAGAAAGAGTATCTTTCTCGGTTAAGTGATGAAATTGGTCGTCTGTTCTATGAATATTATCGTGGAGACGATTTCACTCATGCGATTTAGTATGGTATCCTGCCAGTCAGATATGCATCATGCGACTTGGAACTTTTGTGTGTCCTACTACAATTAAGATAATTATTGGTTTGGAATCGCAAAACATCCAAAGTGAGTCACAAAAATCGTGTTGGTCGAATTCAAGATACACCTACTCTAATGTCTTACAGCAAACAAGAAATCGTTGACCGTTGCCAGATCATATTGGCTCATGCCTGGATGGTACGGACTTTCGTCAAGCATAGTGACGAGCTTGATGATTTTCCAGAGCTGATGAATATCACACGTGCGGTGTTTGATACTTCAAGGGCTCTGGAAACGCGTGTGGATGACCTCGACGCCTATCTAAAGATGCTGCGAAAAAAAATCCGTAAACTGCGTCAAGCAACTGATCAATTTACTTTGGACGCACCCAACGCATCATTGCATACGAATTTTGAACAGGCTGTCATTTCAATGAAAGCCTGCACAAAAGAGTTGGAAGAATTATTGGAACTGGTTGAATAACATACGGTAAGATTTTGCTCGTTTTTTGTTTCCGCGAAGAATTAGTACTCCACCAACTTCCAGTTACTCGTCCTTGGTTGCATCGAGGACTGCCAGGAATGCTTTCTGTGGAATTTCCACTTGGCCAAATTGTTTGAGCCGCTTTTTACCTTCTTTCTGTTTTTCCCACAGTTTTCGTTTTCGGGTAATATCGCCACCATAACATTTGGCA
>JAJDEK010000168.1 GCA_029259875.1 Planctomycetaceae bacterium | reverse complement strand
GTTACTCTTAACATGAGTAACATTTCGAACAATGATGCTGAAAACGGTGGTGGTATTTATAATACGCTCACCGGAACCTTGGAAATCATCGATACCACTCTTGACGGCAACACAGCGACCGTAGCCGGTGGTGCTATTTATAACTCCTCTGAACTCGCGGTAGGAAATGGTGAAGGTGGTGATGACAGCGGAGACCCGCCGCCACCGCCGCCACCACCACCAGTACCTGAATATACGATTGATGTGGTCTTTACTGACTCAAGTTTAACAGCCAGTCAGCAAGCCATTTTCCAGCAAGCTGCTGCTCGTTGGAGCGAGATTATTATTGCTGATGTTCCCGACGTGATCATTGCGGGAATCGGTCTCGTTGACGATTTACGCATTGAAGCAACCGCCCCTGCCATTGACGGTGTTGGAGGGATTCTTGGTCAAGCTGGTCCCACAAGAGTTCGAACGGGTTCATTTATTCCAGCAACAGGAATTATGCAATTTGATAGTGCTGATTTGGCAGCGTTGGAAGCTAGTGGCCAATTGATTGATGTGATCTTACACGAAATGGGACATGTAATCGGCATCGGCACAATTTGGAACAGCCTGGGGTTATTGCTCAATGGTGGAACAGCCGATCCACGTTTCACAGGGGCCAATGCGATTGCCCAATACAATGCATTGTTGGGACGTAATGTTATCGATATTCCTGTCGAGGGTTTAGCAGGTCCGGGAACGAATGACGCTCACTGGGCGGAAGCTGATTTGGATAATGAATTGATGACCGGGTTCTTGAATTCTGGTGTAGCGAATCCGATCAGTGTGATTACGATTGGAAGCCTGGCAGACTTAGGATATGTTGTCGACCTGACTGCCGCTGATGCGTTTCCTCTCCAGGCACCTCCCGTTCAGTTACTTAATCCTGTTCCGATTGGCGAAATGCTGGATGCGGGGCCGATGATTGTCTTGGACGCAAGTGCCTTTGTTTCTGTTGAAGCAGGTGCAGGTACCGTTACGATTTCTAATAGTACTGTTTCCAATAACTTTGCAGGAACGCGTGGCGGTGGTTTACTCAACGAAGATCCGATGAGTATTTCGAATGTGACCTTCTCTGGCAACGAAGCCGGAAAAGAAGGGGGAGCCATTCACAATACTGGTGAATTAACCATCAATAATACGACGATCTATGATAACTTCACTGAGGGATCAGGTGGTGGTATCTATTCTGTTGCTGATACAGCTAGTGTGAATGTTAGGAATACGATTGTTGGTGGTAATAATGCATTTGTCAGTGGTTCTGATGTGCAAGGTGCTTTCAACTCGCAAGGGAATAACCTGATTGGAACCAATGGTTCATCGACCGGTTTTGTTGATGGATTTAACAATGATATTGTCGGGTCTGAAGCACAACGAATTGATCCCGCTTTAAGTGCCCTTCAGGATAATGGTGGGCCAACATTAACTCATGCGTTACTTGTGGGAAGTCTGGCAATTGATGCTGGTGATAATACGGATGGCGTTGTTACCGACCAACGTGGGGCAACACGACCTACGGATACGACGAGTGATATTGGTGCTTTCGAAATTGTAACACCCTCGATTAGTATTTCAGATATCAGTCAGATTGAAACTAATGCAGGTACGACTGTTTTTGAAATATTGGTTTCATTGTCTAATGTGAACGTCGACGCGGTAACTGTTGATTTTGAAACTTCAAATGGTACAGCAGTGGCTGGCATAGACTATGAGTTCACAACGGGAACTGTGACGTTTTCACCTGGTGAAACAACACAGATTATTGAAGTGATTGTGAATGGAGATACGCTCGTTGAAGATAATGAGACGTTCTTTGTCAATCTGTTTAATGCCACCGGGGCGTTGATTGCCGATGATCAGTCCTTAGGGACAATTTTGAATGATGAAGCAGCTATTTCAATCAGCGATGTGACCAAATTGGAAGGCCCTGTTGGGACGACAGCCAACTTCGAATTTACTGTATCATTGGCAAACCCTGTTGAGGGTGTAGTGACTGTTGATCTTCGTACGTTGGATGGTTCTGCTACGTTGGCAGATTCCGATTATAGCGAATTACCTTTACAAACAATTACCTTTAATCCGGGTGAAACTAGTAAAACGGTAACTGTTGTAGTCAATGGTGATTCTAATATTGAGGGTGATGAGACCTTCCAGGTCGAGCTGTCAAATGCCACAAATACGGTTGGTGATGCAACGATATTAACCCCAACAGGAACAGGCACGATTGAAAATGATGACAAAGCCTTGCTTTCAATCAGTGATGTGACATTAACAGAAGACTTTGGTGGTGCTACGACAAGCTTTAACTTTACAGTCTCTTTATCTCAGGGAACCAGCTCTACTGTTGAAGTCGATATTGCGACAATGGATGGTACAGCGACTGTATTGGGGAATGATTACCAGGCTGCTTCTCAAACTTTAACGTTTAATCCTTTTGTTACGCAGCAAACATTTACTGTTACCGTTAATTCAGATGCGTTAACGGGTGAGGGAAATGAAACCTTCTTTGTGAATCTTTCTAACGCCATCAACGCAAATATTGCCGATGGCCAGGGACTTGGAACCATCGTAGAAGAGGGTATTGTCGTTACCACATTTGACGATGTTGTTGATCCTTTTGATGGTTTGATTTCATTACGTGAAGCAGTCACGCTAGCAAATAATACGGCAGGTACAGATAACATTATTCTGTTGCCGGGCACCTATGATATCTCAATTGTAGGAGTAGGAGAAAATGGTAATGCCACAGGTGACTTTGATATTCTTGATGATGTCAACATTTTTGGGCAAGGCTCTAATTCAACCATCATCGATGCCCATGGATTAGATCGAATCTTCCATTCGGGAGTAGGAGTTGAACTGAGTCTTTCCAATATGCAGTTGATTAACGGTGATGCCGATGATGGTGGTGCATTATTCTCGCAAGGGCCAACAACCATTAACCAGTTGATCTTTAGAGATAATAATGCTGACTTCCTAGGGGGAGCGATTGTCAGTGCTGCCCAACTTGATATTTCAGATGCTCAATTCTTGAATAACCATGCCGGTTTCCAGGGTGGGGCCATTTATCAATTTCAAGATACTGTTACAGTTGCCCGTTCCACATTTACGGACAATACATCTGATGCACGTGCTGGGGCAGTCTATGTTGCCAGTGGCGCAACCTTGGATGTTTCCGCATCCTTGTTCAACCAGAATGATGCGGGTAGCCGTGGTGGAGCTGTCTATAACGAAGGCATTACCTTCTTAGCCAATACGACGTTCTCAGCAAATCATTCAGGATCTCGCGGTGGTGCGATCTTTAATGACGGGACTTTGAATGTTCTTAATAATACCTTGACCCTGAATACTGCAGATCAAGTGGGTGGAGGTATTGCCAACGAAACTGCCGTGAATTCCACTGCAGAAGTTACTTTGGTGAATACGATCGTGGCAGGAAACAGTGGTGCGTTAGGAAATAATGATCTGGATGGAGACTATGTTACCGCTGACAGCTTTAATAACCTGATTGGTAATATTGGTTCGGCAACTGGTTTGACAGATGGTGACAACGCAAATATTGTTGGTTCCTTGATTGCTCCTGTAGATTCCAACTTGGGTATACTTCTCGATAATGGTGGTCCTACCAAGACGCATACTTTGTTGTCTGGAAGTGTGGCTATCGATGCTGGTCGAAATGGTTCGGCAACTGCTCTTGATCAACGTGGATTGTCAAGAGTTGAAGATGGAAATAACGATGCTACATCTACGATAGATATTGGAGCTGTCGAGTTACAATCTCCCCCTCCGGCTCCATTGTTTGGAACGGGAGGCGATGCTACTGTTGCTGAAGATCAGACGAATGTTCAGATTTCTGTAGTCACAGAACGAACTGTTGTTTCCAGTGATGGACACACATTTGCATTGCCAGCAAATGCAGACTGGATTCACGAATGGCAATCGTTCTGGGTAGAAGTCTGGGTTGATACTGCCAGTGGGTTTGGTATTACCGATGTATTAACTAATGTCGCTTACAATACTGCTTACTTTACTGCGACTTCAGTTCAGTTTGGTTCCAACTTCACATTCAACAATACTGTGGTGATTGATGATGAAGCGGGTATTGTTCGAAATCTTGGCGGTAGTTCGATTCAATCCAATGTCGGGGGAACAGGGTATGCCTTGTTAGCCCGCATCAAGTTTGAGTCACTTGCAGGAGATCAAGTTGAAGTTGATCCAGCCGCTGCGACCTTTGGTCCTCTAGAACTTGGACTGGATGTGTTGAATACTGAAATTGATATTGCTGGTATAGGCGAAGTGACTGCCAATGTGGGAGAGTTGCCTCAAACCGATTTGTATCCTGTTATCTATGATATTAACGATGACGACTCGATCAATTTCCGCGATCTCATGATTTTTGCATCAACTTATAGTCAAGAAGTTTATAGTTCCTCTTCATCGTTCGCAGCAGCAATGGACTACGATAAGAGCGGTTATGTTAACTTCAAAGACCTGACTTATCTGGCTTCGAATTACAATAAAGCAAAGAGTGGAAACACCCAAGTTAATTTTCCATTGAACTTTGGTCAGAAATGGATTGGAACATCACTGGATGTGGTCAGTGGTGATGATAATATTAGTCAGGTTATTGAAGCAGCCGTGGATACATGGGAAGACGCCCTTGGTTTGGAAGAGCCGCTGGAAGTACAAGTCATCGTAAGGGATTTTGGTACCGCTCAGCTTGGTTCAGGACAAACAACAGAATTTAGTGCTGATGGAATTCCTGTTGCTGGCCGTGTTGTGATTGACGATGATGCAAACGGCTTAGGATGGCACGTTGATTCAACAGAATTGCCGCCTGGTGGTGGCTATGACTTGTATACGGTGCTGTTACACGAAATTGGGCATGTTCTCGGTTTTTCCCGTTATTACTCTGGATTCGGCGATCATGTTGAAACCGATAACAATGGTGATTTGGTTTTTGTTGGATCAGACTTTACAGTAGCCCTTAATTCAACAGGTCTGCATACAGATGATCCTGCACTTCCTGATGATTTGATGAATGATACGCTTGATCCTGGCGTCCGAAAGACACCATCGGCAATTAACGTTCAAATGTTGCTGGAGTCTTACGCCAGTGCTCAATCCGGAGCCAGCGGTAATGGTGGAGCGAATCCCCTAATAGGAACGAATGTGTCACCGACTGCAATTGCTAATCCGGTAGTCATTCAAAGTTCAGAAGCAGCTCAGGCATTTGTTGATGAATCAACGATTGGTTTTGTTGCATCTGCTGCGATCAAGACTTCGGAAGAAGACAGTTCTCTGAATTCGATTCAACAGATGAGAACGTTCGATGTAATTCAACCGCCTGTATTTGAACAAAGTGTTGCTACTGACAAGTTTGAATTGGATGGATCAGCCTTTGAAGATCTCTATTCATCAACTGATTTTGATAATGGTTTAACAGGAGCGGAATCAGATGATCGACAGTTAGTATTTGCCCATTCAGCAAATGATTCCGAGTTTGATCTCGACGATGATTTTGATGCTGATCTGGATTCAATGGATGATGCCTTTACTAATTGGGAAGGTCCTCTTCTTTAAGAGTTAATCTATAATCATTCGTTGGTGAGTGGTTTTAGAGATAAAGTTACAAAACCCTCTGCAAATGAGTTCAATTTGCAGAGGGCTTTTTTATTGGTGAAGTGTCCCCTCTCTCTTCTTTCATCTAGAGCAGATCGTAGGTAATATATTAGAGGTAGGCTTTGCAGAGTCTATTATTTATAAAGTTGAAGGCTACTGGGAGACGATAATCTTGAATCGACACGAATTATATTTCAATAAGTGCCTGTTATTGTTTGGGCTCGTGTTTTCGTTTGTGCAACCAATTCAGGCTGCAGAATGGGGAACACTGACAGGGCAGTTTATCTATACCGGTAAGCCATCTAAGCCTCAAAAACTCGATATTAGCCGAGATCAGGAAATTTGTGGCAAGTTCAGTGATCAGATTGTGGATCAGTCATTAGTGATTGGCAAAAATGGAGGGGTAAAGAATGTTTTTATCTATCTACGTGAGTCCAAGCTGAATGATGCGCAGATACACTCAAGTTATCAGGAACTGCCTGAATCAATCACAATTCAAAACAAGGGCTGTATCTTTCAACCACACGTTGCGGGGCTCTGGGTTAAAAAACAGCAATTATTAGCAGTGAATAAGGATCTTTGTGCGCATGGTTTTCAAGTGAAGGCTTATCGAAATAACAGCCTCAATCAAGTATTACCTCCTGGAGAAGAAATGAAGCATCGCTTTGAATATGGTGAAAAACTTCCTTTACGCATGAGTTGCAGTATTCATCCCTGGCAGGAAGGTTGGTTGGTGGCGCTCAATCATCCTTATTTTGCGACGACAGATGCAGCAGGTCGGTTCTCTATCAAGAACTTGCCTGTGGGTGACTGGGAATTTCAACTATGGCAAGAAAAAGCAGGATATCTTGTCGCAAAAGACAATTGGAAGCGGGGGCGAATTAAAATGAAGATAACGCCTGATAAAAATGATCTGGGTGTGATCAAAGTCACTCCGCAAATGTTCGCGAAATAGTAAGAGCGCTTCAATAATGCGATTATTAAGTTATAATATTCATAAAGGTATTGGTGGACGCGACCGACGTTATCGGTTGGAAAGAGTCCTCAGCGTCATTGAGTCAGAGAATCCCGATATTATCTGTCTGCATGAAGTGGATCGAAACGTAAAACGCTCCCGGTTTAATAATCAGCCTAAAATATTTGCTGAGTATTTCAATATGCGGGAGTCTCTCTTTCAGTTGAATGTAAAGCTGAAAACCGGTGGCTATGGAAATTTAATCCTTTCACGTTGGCCATTTCTATCACAGCATCAGATTTCTCTGACTATGAAATGGCGTAAAACGCGTGGCGCACAGATTGCTGTCATTGATTCACCAGAAGGTGCGTTTCAACTAGTGAATTTCCATTTGGGATTGGCTGAGAAAGAGCGGCACTGGCAGATTAACCACTTGTTGACGCATCGGTTGTTTGAGGAAGGGAATGGCTATCCTACCGTGGTGGTTGGTGATACCAACGACTGGAGGAATACATTGGCGAAAGCACAGCTTTCCGAGCATGATTTTCAGGAAGTTACCCATCCTCCCTCGAAATTTCGTTCTTTTCCCGCCTATATGCCCGTTGGTACTTTAGATAAGGCATTTGTTCGGGGAGAGATAGGTGTTAAAAATGTGAAACTCGCGCGCTCGAAACTTTCAAAAGAAGCTTCCGACCATTTACCGCTGGTAGTCGATTTTCATTTAAATCAGCATGCTAAGGACTTTATAAAAAAAGCAGGGCATTGATCAATGCCCTGCTTTGAACTCTTGAGTTGCTGAATCAACTACTTACTTTGAAGTGTTGAATTATGACAGCGGCTATTCTTTTTTAGCAGCCGGTGGTTGCTCATCCGCTTTGATGAAATCACCGAATGTTTTGCCTTCGACGGGGCTAGGCATTGTTTCAGCATCTTTCAATGCCTTTACAATAACGTCTTTGTTAGTTTGTTTCCGTTTTCCCAGACCTTTGTAGACGGCTGCAGCATAGGAATTTTTCTCTTTCTTGGTCTTTCCAGGATGGCAGACGCCACATTTCTTGGCGACAAGCATTTTAGAATCGGGGTAGGTTGCTGCCCAGATCTTTTTAAAGTTAGGTCGTGCTTCGACCTCGTTTGATGTGTAGATCAGAGATAAACCTGCTACCGCAAAACCAAATAGTAAAGCCGTTTTAATGTTCATTATGTTCCGCATAAATTTCCTCATATTCTTCCAAAAAGTAAGTGACATCTAACTTCTGATACTCAGGTTAGAGCCAACCTGAGACATCAAGATGTGGTTGCCCCAATTAAAAAAAATCAACTTTTGAACCATTAAATCCTTGTGGTTCTTTCTACATTAGAATTATCCGTTTCTATGCTGTCAACGCTTCCAAGCCACTCGAATCAAGAATGACAAATTTGAAAAATGATCTCAATTAAGTCGATCTTGGTAATCAAAGTTAAAAGTAAATTACGTGGAGAATTTTTGTGCAGTCTCGTCCAAGGTGTTCTATTGCTGATTGGTTCGTAAGTCGTTTTGGGTGTTGACCTTAGTGGGTTAGTTGGTAGGATGGTTTGAATGTGGTTTTCTTAAGTGTGTATTTCTCCTGCAATTTGTTACGTTATTATAATGTCTTGTGTTGGGTGTTTTAAAGAATTATTTGAAAATAATTCTGCTTTCGACCACATCAATAATCTAGCCTCAAAACTAGCTGTTAAACTCAGTGGGGCATTTTGGCATTACTGAGATGATTGAGTTACCTACACCAAGTGATCTTGCTTCAGACCAGAGGAGTGAAATGTGAATGTATTCAGGAAGTTAACAACACTACTGATTCTTATTTTGTGCTTAATCAGTTCGCATCGTATTGTGATGGCAGATTCCAAAGCCACTCATCCTAATATCGTGATGATTATCTCAGACGATCAGGCTTGGAACGATTATCGATTTATGGGGCACGAAGTTATTCAGACTCCCAATTTAGATAAGTTGGCAGCAGAAAGTGCCGTATTCAAAAGGGGGTATGTTCCTACCAGTCTGTGCAGACCCAGTCTGATGACACTTGTGACGGGTTTATATCCCTACCAGCATAAAATCACGGGAAATGATCCTCCGAAGGGAACAGACCGACAGAAGTTGTTGAAGCATGTCCAGAGCGTGGATTGTATGCCTGCGATGCTGGGAAAGTTAGGTTATCAAAGCTTCCAATCAGGGAAGTGGTGGGAAGGCAAACCTGAATTAGCCGGATTTACTTCTGCGATGACTCATGGTGACCCCAAACGGGGAGGAAGACATGGAGATGTAGGACTCAAAGTTGGTCGAGAAGGAATGGCTCCTGTTTTTCAGTTTATTGATCAGTGTGGAGAAGATCCCTTTTACTTGTGGTATGCTCCTTTTTTACCTCATACACCCCATAATCCTCCCAAGCGATTATTGGATAAGTATCGTAGTCCCGAGCTACCGATTGAATTATCGTATTACTATGCGATGTGCGAGTGGTTTGATGAGACTTGTGGTCAGCTTTTAGACTATCTTGATCAAAAAGACCTCTCTAAAAATACGATTGTCGTTTATGTGACGGATAATGGCTGGATTCAATATGTTCCTGAGTCCAATCAGGAACGAAAAAAAATGAAACGTAGGTTTCGTTATGCTCCCAAATCGAAACGGAGCCCTTATGATGGTGGAATTCGAACTCCGATTATGTTTCGATGGCCTGGAAAAATTAATCCGGCTGAATATGACACACTGGTCAGCAGTATTGATATCGTGCCGACCTTGTTAAACGCAGTCGGATTGAAACCAACCAAGGCGATGCAAGGCATTGACTTGCTCAAAGTTATGGAGCAAGGAGGAAAAACGCAGCGAAAAGCGATCTTCGGTGATATTTTTGAGCATGATATGGTAGATATTGATGATCCCGCTTCGAGTCTCAAATACCGTTGGTGTATAGAGGGGAAATGGAAGGCGATTATCCCGGGACCCCGACTTGCCAACGAGAAAGTTGAGCTATTCAATCTTTCTCAAGATCCTTACGAGAAAAAGAATGTCGCTGCCAAATTTCCTGATAAAGCACAACAGTTATTAAAACTAACTGATGCGTGGTGGGATGGTTCTGAAAAATAGAGCAGCGATTATTGAACAATTACAAAGGCAGGTCTGCACTTCCAGACCTGCCTTTGTTAATTAAGCCACTCTCAAAGAACAGGGATGTTGAACTCAATGGTGGTGAATCGTATCCCAGTGTCCTGTTCGGTGAAAATTGTACCGCCCTGGCTGATAGTGGAAATGATTTCCATGTCGGTAGAATCCACCGGGCCGGTAATCATAGTGACTGGTATCATGCCAGAACGAGTGACGTCTTCCATGGTAATAAGGTCGATTATAGCAATTTCGGTTACCATAATATCCGCCATATCCATTACCAAGTTGTACGTTGAACCTGACACCCGCATCTGCTGTGGAAGTATTTCCAACCAACGCGAATCCAGCTACTGCGACGCATACGATCAATAATTTTCTCATCTTTCTGTTCCTTAAAAGAAATTACCAAATTGTCTTAATTCTTGGCCGCTTCTAAAGAGTGATAAAAGCATCGATTGTGCCAATTGAACAGAAAAAAGTATAAGTGCTTTATTGGGTAAGGTTTGCGGATTGTGCTAGATTTGCATCTACACAAAAAAGTGAGATCAAATTGATAAATGTGACATCAAAAAGAGGATAGGCTTTGCCTAGCAAACGGCAGAAAACTACGGAATCCGATTTGTGGAGGACTGAATCATATATTACAGAGTGGTCTTAAAACTTAGCCATTTGTGCGTATGGTCATGGCTTTGATTGGCTCTAATAAGCGACTGAAGTCACGAACACGGTCCATGGTAGAAGTGATTTCTTCCTGCAATTTTTCTGTGTGAGAACCATATCCTAAT
>JAJDEK010000167.1 GCA_029259875.1 Planctomycetaceae bacterium | reverse complement strand
AGTAATAACGTATATCAAATTTCAGCAAATTTTCCTTAACTTGCTGTGTGTCAATCATTTCAGTGTATGAATCATAATGCTGCAATCGACTTGGATTTCGACTTAATGTTCCGAACCTCAAATCCAATGAACGCAATTTTGGTAGATACATACCACATTGTATTGCTTGTATCGGCTAATCATGAAAAGAGGATTAGAATGGATCGACTTAATTTTCCTCTTCTACGGAACGTCACACCTTTAACCCCTTTAATTTAGCAACAATAAAAAACCCAGGCATAAAGCCTGGGCGATTGGGATGAAACCAGATTAGTCCTAAAGACTGTTCATTCTACTAGTTATTACCAGCGATAATTAGTGTCACGGTTATACGTGGGAGCCCCAGGGTTATACCAAGGCCGCCTGTAGCTATATGAGGGGAAACGGAAATGACCATATTCCTGCGACCGATAAAACCCCGGACCAAAGTGACGTGTATAAGGATCGGAAGAGGAAGAAAGAGCCCGGGTTTGCATTCCTGTATTGGCACTATGGTAGCCCCCAAACCAGGTCTGTCCCGCCTGCATACCCACACTGGGTCCGGTCATTCCATAAGTACTTCCAGGTCCTTGATTAGCGCTATAGTAATAAGGAGTTCCCACTTGAGGAGCGATGTTGTTTGGCAACCAATATTGTTCTCCTCCCCTTACATAAGGACCACCCTGATAGCCGGGTACAGGACGCGTAATTGCATCAGGGTTTTGGTTGTTGGGAACGTTTTGTGGTTGTGCATTCGCTGCAGGATCTGGCCTGGGAGTAACAGAACTGGGAGGAGGAGGTAATGCAGATGCTTTCCCTAAATCGGCCCCTGGTAAGACAACATCATCAGCATACAGGGGAACGGAGCCGATCAATACCATCGTTATTATAATTTTAAATTGTTGCATGGTTAGTCCCTTACATCTCATGTAAGTATTTCAGAATATCATCAATTGATGATTTAAAAACGCATCAATCACAATTTTGAGAAGCTCGTATTGTTAATCCATGCTGAATCTATCAATGATCGCGATTAACACCTCTGAGCCCGAAATGAATTGATTTTAGAATCATTTGAGCCACTCGAGCTTTCAATCCGCTCAAACAACTGTCTGGCATTGTTCGCGTCTACCATCAAACCTACACCACTTTTGAGTGAGTAGAGCCGAAAACCATAAAAAAGGGTTCGGTTCAGTGCCGGTTTCGGCAGATATTGCCGTTTCATTTTGACTGGCTGATCTAACCCGATTTAAAAATATTCAGGTTATAGCGCGCTTATGTGATTTACATCTTACGATTTTTATGATGAACCTGAAGGAAAGGGTATTTGACCATCCGATAATAAGTAGTGCGGGAATAGACCTTCTCCAAATAAAATCAATCACTGTCACAATTCACAAAACAGAAACAGTCTCTGTTGAGTGAGGTAGAGGAATTTCGGATATGTCTACGACTTTTTTTGCGATTGCCATTGCTGCTGCCATCGGCGGAGATCCTGCGATTTCTAATGAGGCCTATCATGGTGCCACCGAAACTCCTGGTGCAACGAGCTATCCTACGACAAGCGGCCCAGTAACAAATGGCGGAGTCACTGGTGGAATCTTTGGAGACGATTTATATCCGTATGATTCACAACATCCTTGGCAGCATGGTTATTTTCAGGAAATTTCGCCATATAGTGGCTATCATTTTTTCAGGCCCTATAACTACCGCAATGTTCTGTCACAAACTCAAGTGGCTGCAGGCTGGGGAATCACTCCACAACTTGCCTATTCACAACATTTCTGGAATCGATATCAGGAACAAGCAGCCTGGAAAAACTATGCACTTCCCAGGCGAGAAGAGGACTTGGAAAAAATCCAGCGACAGAAAGAAGCCAATCAACGACGAACTTCATACTATCAGCAACAACCTGTCATGGTCCCCGTTCAATACCAGCAGCAAAATCAGAACCCTTATCAGCAGCAGCAGCAGTTTCAACCGCAACAACAGTTTCAGCAACAGCCGATCCAGATACAAAATCCCGTATTCGCGCCGGAATCCAATCAGGCTCCAAGATATTAACACCAGTAATACTTAGCGTCGTCTGTATTAAGCCTCAGAGGAAGAGAGCACGCGTAATACTTCCTCTTTTGTAACAGGCTGTATCAAACCTCGCTCTGTGATAATTCCTTTAATATACTTTGCAGGCGTGACATCAAAGGCGGGGTTATAAACATCGACCCCATCCGGGGCGGTCTGTTTGCCAAAGCCATGTGTCATTTCTTCAGCCAGCCGTTCTTCAATCGGAATTTGCTTGCCACTCTCTAAACTCAGATCAAATGTGCTGGAAGGTGCAGCAATATAAAAGGGAATTTCGTGCGCATTGGCCAATAAGGCCACCGAATAAGTTCCAATCTTGTTTGCAGAGTCTCCATTCGCGGCGATACGATCCGCACCAGTAACCACCGCCTGAATTTTCTTTTCTTGCATCACCCAACCAGCCATCGAATCACTGATTAAGGTTACAGGAATCTCACGTTGCATGAGTTCCCAAGTCGTCAAGCGCGCTCCCTGTAACAAAGGCCTTGTTTCATCGGCATAGACGTGAATTTCTTTTCCCTGTCGAGCCGCTTCAAAGAAGACTGAGAGTGCCGTTCCACCTCCTGAGGTCGCCAGACCACCGGCATTGCAATGTGTGAGTACTCCGTCTCCTTTCTCAAGCAATGCAGCTCCTACTTCACCGATTTGATGACACATCTGCAAATCTTCCTGCTCAATTTTCAGTGCCTCATCCAATAAACGCTGATGCATCTCACTATTGGCAAGTTCTCGGGAACTGTCAGCTAGTTTTTGGAGTCGCTCCAAAGCCCAGAACAGATTGACGGCCGTTGGTCGACTTCCTGCTAAATACTGTGAGACCTCTTTTAACCTCTGATCAAAGTGGACACGATCCGAACCATCGACACTCTGCAATCCCAATACCACTCCATAAGCGGCAGCAATTCCAATTGCGGGTGCTCCACGGACGCGAAGTTTTTTGATCGCTTCCCAAACGGTCTCAACAGTCCGACATTCAATCTCACGAAACTCAGTAGGCAGCAAAGTCTGATCGATCATCTGAAGATATCCATCTGTTCCACCGACCCAGCGCACTGTCGCAACTTCAGCCCCTGTTTCATGTTCAAAATTCATATCCGTTGATCTTCCCTCTGATGATAATGCTAAAAATCAAATTTGACGTATCATGCTGTTTTGAATCAAAATCGATTCAAACAAAAAACCCACTGCTTTCACTCTGTTTTCCATTGATTCTGGTAATCTCACTTTGGTATGCTCAACTTGACATACCTTCTTTAAGATCCCTAAATATCACAGGGTTTCCTACCTGAGTCACTTTCAATTGCTGAATATCAAGGAATCAATGCAATGTTTCAATTAACTGCTAAGAATTTCACTACACTTTGTTTGTTTATGAGTGCCTGCCTCTGTGTCACTCAGCCCGCTGATCTCATTGCTGAAGAGCATTGTGATAGCGATTTTGTAAGTATCTTCAACGGAAAATCATTAGATGGCTGGCAAGGTGCTACCAATGGTTATTACGCCAAAGATGGTTTATTGATCAGCAAAAAAGAAACCGGCGGTAATTTGTTTACCGACAAAGAATACAAAAATTTTATCTTGCGATTTGATTTCAAACTGGAACCAGGAGCCAATAATGGTATTGGATATCACGTTCCTCTTAAACCCAAAACCAGCCCCGCTTATGCAGGAAAAGAAATTCAAATCCTCGACGATACCGCAAAAAAATATGCCAAGCTACAAAAGTATCAATATCATGGTTCATTATACGGAACCGCACCGGCAAAACGAGGCCACCTCAATCCAGTGGGTGAATGGAACTCACAGGAAATCATGGTCGATGGCAATAAGCTCAAAGTAGTTTTGAACGGAACGACCATTGTCGATTTCGATATGACCGATTCCAAGAAAAACGGTACGATTGATGGCAAGGATCACCCCGGTTTGAAACGGGACTCAGGATACATTTGCCTGTGTGGTCATGGGGCTAAGATTGAGTTCAAAAACATGCGTATCAAACAGCTTCCATAATCTGCTTCCATTATTTTCATTAGACGTAAGAAACAGGATTGGTACTTATGAGTTCTGAAAAGAAAAAGTCTTCATCTGAAGTCACTCGTAGAAATTTCCTCCAGGCTGGTAGCACCGCTGCTGCTGGCTTGGCTTGGACAGCACAAAGTTACGGAAGCATTCTCGGAGCCAATGACCGAATTCGAATCGGGTTCATCGGCGCCGGTGGCATGGCCAACGGCCACATGAGTACTTTCAATGCGCTTCGCGAAAAAAACAACCTGGAATCCATTGCGGTTGCTGACTGCTGGAAAAAGAGAGCTGACGAAGGTAAGGAAAAAACGGGAGCAAAACACGCTTTTTCTGACTATCGCAAAGTTCTGGAAATCAAAGACATTGACTATGTCACCATCGCGACTCCGGAACATTGGCACTCTCAAATGACGATTGATGCTTTGGATTCTGGTAAAGCCGTCTATTGTGAAAAACCAATGACGCACAGCATTCCTGAAGCACAAGCGGTCATCAAAAAACAGAAAGAGACCAAGCTTCCGATTCAAGTCGGCGTGCAAGGCATGTCCGATGATTCCTATAGCTCTGCCGCTAAGGCAATTGGAGAAGGAGTCATTGGCCAAGTCGTTCAAGCACAAATTGAATATGTGCGTCGCTATGGATCGCAAGGCCCCTGGCGTCGTCCTGGTCTCAAAGACGATGAAGCCAAACCAGCTGACTTGGACTGGAATGCCTGGCTGGGACACGCCCCCAAAACAGACTGGAATCCTCACCATTATTATGAATGGCGAAATTATTCTCAGTACTCGGGCGGTATTTGCACTGACCTGTTCATTCACCGCATCACACGTATCATGAAAGCTTGCAATCTGTTGTATCCACGTCGCGTTGTCGGCATGGGAGGCATTTGGCAGTGGCGCGATGACCGTGATCTACCAGACAATTTCGAAATGATTTGCGAGTACCCACGCGGTATGACCGTCTATGTTCTCGGAACGATGAGTAACCGGGTCGGCATTGACCACCTCATTCGAGGCTATCGCGGCACGCTTTACTTCACTTCGTCTGGTTGGGTAGCCAAAGATAAAGATGGCAAGGTCCTGGCAGAGCATAAGAAATCCGGGGCCGAAGATACGAAGCTGCACCATACTAATCTCCAGAATCATCTACGAAACGGCGAAGCGCTGAATTGCCCCAGTGAGCTAGGGCTGGCAGGTGTCGTCGCTGTTAACATGGCTAATGAGTCCTGGAGATCCGGTCAGATGATGGGCTGGGATACCAAAAATGAAAAAATGGCTCCCGCTAACACGCTGGACATCAGCCACTATCCTGAAAACGATTCTTAATCAAAATTCTGACAGCGTCGCAATTGGTACGAGAATGAATTGCAATTGACAAATTCCGTAATCTGGAAACTCACTAAAACGACCTGTTTTCAGGTCGTTTTTTATTTCTTGTCTTGCTGCTGCACCTCCTTAAACTGTGTGATCTGCGTCGCGCGCGTGGGAATTTTTTCTAGGCGGTGAAAAGATCTGCTCCTGTTAAATTCAGCACTACGAAATTCTCGTCGTTTTTTAATTTGGTGTAATGCACAAGCAAAGCCTGTTCAAAATCATCAGTCTGTTTTTTGCTTCTATCAAACCACATCGCATGCCTTTCATTACGTTTCATCTTAGCTTCACTCGAGTTTCATCTCGTTTCACGCTCATAACAGCGCTTGACTCATCCACGCTGTTGAAGATGATCATGAACAGACATGAATGATACTCAAACCAACTTCACTCACCTGTGAAGCAAAGCATTCAAAGATCCTCTGAAACATCGCCCATGCTTAATTTATTACCCAACCATCATTCTACCCCAAATCGAAGCCATCCCTAGAGATGAAAATCCGGCACAAGTAAACGATAGTAATCCTACATTTACTTCTCTGATTCCGATAACGGCGATCGCTCCCACACTCGTTTTAATTCTGGTACCGTTTCAGGGAGAATCGATAACAAATTCTGACGATCAGAAAACGAAAGACCTGCATACTCATTCGAGTGATCCGTTCCCTTGAGAATTTGGTGCAGTTGCTTATACACGTGGGTACGTACCGGTAATCGCAAAGACTGAAAAGCCGCAGAATAAATCATATAACTACACGGAAACTTAAACAGTCGCTGCTGCAAGTCAAACTGCCGCAATGATCGATCTTGTGAATCAAAGGGACCGTGCCCAACAAACTCATCCGCAAAGGCAGACGTGCCCTGAATCGGAAATTTGAGCTTTGCTTCACCCCCAAATAACAAATGCTTCACAAGCTGTTCGGCTTCCCGCTTCCAGACTGCATCCGCTTTCTGTTCCTCACCACGGTGCGCATCAATCTGCCACGCATAGTTGGTTCGAATCATGAAATTTTGCGCATCAATTTGATGTTCAAATACCATCAGCACTACAATATCACTGTGAGGTGCAGGATAAGCGGCAATATTTGTCAGTTTTGACAGGTCCGTTATGTTGGTGCCTGCCGTATTTACGACAGTTTTTTTCGGCCGCTTCGACGAAGGCAGATGAAAATTTCCCATATGCGTTGTCTCGCCATGCGTGCCCGTCACATACCAGCCTCCCCAGCGTTTGGATAACGGGCTGGAATGGTCAGTGCGAAAACTTCCTGCTGAGATAACCGGTAAACCTTTTGGATCGACAAACATTGACCGCACCAGAAGCCCGGGAACATTCTTTGTACGTGTTGAGGAATG
>JAJDEK010000166.1 GCA_029259875.1 Planctomycetaceae bacterium | reverse complement strand
CTTATGAATCGATTCATAGGCTTTTTTGGCCTTTTCAAATTCTTTTTTGTTTTCCAGATCCTGAGCAACGACCATTTTGCTATCCAGAACTTTTTCCCTCGCAGACGAAGGAAGCATGGCTGTAGGCATATGCGAACAACCTGCGAACGGAACAGCGACAGACGCTGAAAGAACTGCGGCCCAAATACTGCAGCGCTTCATTATGAAATCCTCAAAAAAGATGGAGTCGAGATGGATTAGTATTTTATAGCCGTGATATGAAATTGATTCTTTGAGAACTTCGCAGAATCCATTCCACCCTGGTTCCGGCAAGATCATTTTGCCGGACGTCATTCCATTTACATCAATCATGCCTAATGGAATGTATTGAACGAACACTTATGGCTTACTGAATAATTCGGTTATTCACGTTGTCCTGATGCAAAGGGAAAGACAGAATATCACTTTCACAACGAAGATCGTGCCGAAAGAACCGGTTGCAACACGTGGAAAAACAAAGTGAAGGTTCCCAAACAGATAAAGTTTGACGATTATCCGGAATATGTCAGCTTAAACGGGAACACTGAAATCAGATTCGCGCACGATGCGTCCAAAAATTCTTGGGACACAGAGAGTTACCGTTCTCGTGCAGTTAATATCAGCTTCAGCATTTGATAGGCGGCTGCAAGCTGTCTCTGCTGTCTGAGTGGGAGTTCCTGGGTAGGGTCCACTTCGAATGGAAACGCGTCAATCAAAGAATCGCATTGAAAGGCTTCGACTGTCAGTAATTCCAGTGGACTGTCGAGATCTGTTGAAGTTCGATGTGCAACGCCGATACATATCAGTCCATCCTGATGTGGGGGGGCATTCGGCCCCAGATGCCCGGTAATTGAGACAGCCAATGCTGCTTCAGGAGTTTGCTTTAATACTCCTATTGCCATCTCTTTCGCTGTTTCACAACTCACATCCGTATATTTTTCCAGAGTCTCCGGCTGCACGCCCAACCATTTCATTTTCGTATCCCAGCGGTAAACAACGGCTGACCCACAAAAATAATCGGAAATTCCCGGCAGACTGGTCAATAAGGTCGCTACCAGACCTCCGGTACAACTTTCAGCAAGCACCAGTTTTTCGTCATGTCGTGCGAGAGCTGCTTGAACTTCTTTAGCAGTTTGCAGCAAAAAATCGGGGAACATCGGGATCTCCAAAAAACAGTCTGAGATTGTCTATTGATAATTTACACGCCACGCCCTCTATTCTACAGTGTGTGCGTCGTATTAATTGTTTTCTCCCCTAATCTATAATGTCTTTCTTTAAAATCATGTCGATTTCCAAACCCACAAACGATCTCAAACCCTACTTTCAAACCCTCGAAGATTTGGAAGGCCCCTTTGATTGGAGTGTTTTTTTCGGGAATGATCGCCCCGTCGTATTAGATGTGGGTGCAGGTCGCGGGTTATTCCTGTTCAATTCCAGCGGTACAAACCCTGACAAAAATTATCTCGGTCTGGAAATCGATTATCGTGAAGGACGGCGGGCAGCAACACGGCTACTGAAAGCCGACCGATCCAATGCCCGTGTTTTGGGCGGTGATGCGCGGATTGCCTTTGACAAATTTATCCCGGAATCATCCATTTCCGAAGCACACGTTTACTTCCCCGATCCCTGGTGGAAAAAACGACATCATAAACGTCGGATATTTACCGATGTGTTTGTCAGTCAGGTGACGACGGCGCTGAAAAATGGAGGCGAGCTTCACTTCTGGACCGATGTGGAAGAATATTTCGAACGAGTCAAAAACCTGATGGACCACGCGAGTCAATTCAGACGCCGGGAGACTCCAGAAGAAAAGCTTCCCGAACATGACTTGGACTACCAAACCAGTTTCGAACGAAAAAAACGAAACGAAGGCTGGAAAATTCACCGCGGACTCTGGAAACTGCAAAAATAAAGTGTGCGAAATAACTGACATTCGCAGCACGTCTGTTCGCGGTCATGCGACTGCACAATGCATTTCTCAATGCTCTAAAACCGCCTGTTGCAGATCAAGGGGCTGATTGAACTTGGCCCGCCGGCTGATGTGATACCACCAGATACCTCGAATCGGATAAAAAGAAACCGACCGCACATGCTCATGCTGCTGTCGTACAATACTCAGATACGCTTCTTCAAAACCTGGTAAGTGTTCTGGTAATTCCAAATGCTTGACTCTCACTAAAGCAGCCAGCGTCTCCTCGTGCTTTTCATGCAAGTCATCCAGACTCTCTATCCCAAATGACTGGACAAATCGCTTGGGAGGCGCAGGGAACACAAGCGATTCTCGATCATTGGCCGTGATCAGAGAGTAGTCTTCGTCGAAAACCGTCGTGAAACTATGGAACCATCCGTAGGGTGAAAGTGTGACCTGAAAATAAGTCGCGTTCTCAACATCCTGCCAAACCAGAATAAAATTCTGTTGTAATCGATAAACGCCAACTTGTATGAATTGATTTGATTCAGCCCAATCAGATTCGACCTGACATTTCTTTTCGTAATATTCATCCCATTCCGCGTCGGGCAATAAAATTAATTTAGGTGAGCGCATATGCTGGATTGCATAGTAAATCAGGACAGGAATGAGGACAAACAAATAAAAAACAGCCATTCCCATCACGATCAAGAAACAATTAATGAGATTGACATTAGCCAGCATAATCCGATTCCGGATGAAGAAAAATTGTGGGAGTGCGAAGTCAGTTCTGGGAAAAGCAACCTCAGGATTTATTGATTGTCTCACCCAGACGATCAATTTTCCAGCCTAACAGCTTGGCGTTAATTTTGTCACTCAAAGCGTGGCACATTTCCAGAAAAGCATCGGTAGCACGATCTTCATTCAGTTCGTGTGCTGAAAATTGCTTCAGTGTATCCTGTCGTAAACAAGTCACTTCATCAAGCAACTGATGCAGCGCAGGCCCGTCATCACAATTATTTCCGTCGAGTTGCAGTTGCTTGTTTTCAATTTCCACCAATAGTCGAATATAGCGATCCAGTTTATGTTCCTTTGCTTTTGAACGCCGATTCTGAACCCATCGAAATAGCAAATAGGCGGCGATCAGCATCGACACAATAAACGATCGCATCCCCTCTGTTGCTTCGACAAACTCGGAATTCAGAAATGGTTTCAATTCCGGATTGTATGCATGATCTGCGCCAAGATGAAATGGGAATCCCTGATTCTCTCGTGCAAAGGTATTACCTTGCGCGAACAGCTCATTCAAACGCATCTGTCGCGAAAAATTTTGATGCAGAATGATCGACGTCACTTCAGCAATCAGACCGGGAGACACTGACTCACGTGTGAGGAGATGTGCGCCGCAAGCGACTGTCTGTAGATTTTGAGCGGGGACTGTAGGCTCTGCCCTGCGAAACATGCCCGCGGGAATTTCATACTCATAAAAATGAGATTCCTTGCGGGTCAGTGCGCCGATATAGGGAATTTCCAAAACGCGATAGTTACCGGTTTCCAGCAAATCATGGAGCACCGGTGCT
>JAJDEK010000165.1 GCA_029259875.1 Planctomycetaceae bacterium | reverse complement strand
TTTGTCTCACGTCGCCATTTTTCTTTGCCGGTTTGAGGATCCATGCAGAACAGATAGCGGGTTTCGCCTTCTCCCAGGGCGGAAGTGACAAATAGATTATCGTTCCAAATTGAAGGAGAAGAATGCCCCAGGCCGGGCAGTTCTTTTTTCCAGGCGTAATCTTTGTCTGTCCATGTCAGTGGGAAGCCTTTTTCGTTAGAAATTCCGGTTCCGTTAATACCGCGAAATCGAGGCCAATTCTCGGCCTGTAATTCTGTCACGGCAGAAAAAGAGATGCAAACAGCAAGGCCAACCAGCAAAGTAGAAGTGAAAAGGTGGGTGAAAAACAATCTATTCATAGGAGATTCTCGTTATAGGCAGGATGTTATTGACATTTCGCTACTTTAGCTTGACGAATTTTATGTTCTGGTGCAAGTTAATTGAATATAATAATTAATGGGGTTATCGTAAGTAAATATGGTAGATTGACTTCGGCCTTGATTGTGAGGCGATGAACAGAATGGTAGTCAGACTCACTCATTTTCAATGATGCAACATTTCCCACGTTATAATCTATGCAAAATTCTGAGAAACAAAATTCAAATGGGTCAGCGTCTGTCGCTTATCTAATCATTCAAGAGATGGATGAGCGGGGTAAGGTCTATCGATTGGTGGATCGCCAAGTGACGACAGTTGGTCGTGCGCCCACGAATCGGATCGTACTTGATGACGAGGTTTGCAGCCGAAATCATTGTGAGATCTTCTACAGTGATTCCTCGTGGATCATTCGCGATCTGGGAAGCCGCAATGGAACGCTCGTTCAAGGAGTTCCGATCAAGCAAGACCATGAGCTAGAGGAAGGGAGTGTCATTGAAATCGGAGATAGTGAAGCGATCTTCACATTCGATGTTTCTCGTTTTTCGTCACGGCCTACTTCTACAGGCTCTGATGATGATGTGGAAAGTGAAACGATCGGAGTCGGGCATCAGTCCAGTTGGGAAGAGTTCAACGTTCCGGAAATCATCCAGCGCAAGAATCAAACTCGATTTCATACCCCACTTCCCCAGGCCAATCTTGATCGAGACCGCACCAGTCGCGAATTAGGGCGTCTCTATCGTCTTGCATTGGATATGGGGAATACGCAATCAGATCAGGAACTCTCGCAAATTGTATTGAATGGTTTGTTTGAAGGTACCAGTGCGGATATTGGGGCTATTTTGTATTTTGATCCCAGTCGGCACGAAGCCCGTAAACCAGAAAACTTAAGAGTGATTGCCTTTCAGTCCGCTGACGAGATTCCTTATCAGAAGCCTTCGAATTTTCTCTCCGAAATGGTGTTCAAGGAGGGGGACGCAATTCTGGCACACAATATTGCCGATGATAGTAAGCTATCTACCAGGGATAGCCTGGGAAAGATTCATGCCCAGAGTGTGATTTGCGCTCCGATCCGCAATAAACGGGGTGTCGCAGGACTCATTCATCTCTACTCAACAAACCCCGACAATCCATTAGATTCTGACGATCTGGAATTCACGCTGGCTTTGGCGGATCAGTTGGCCATTTCATTTCAAAATCTTAACGATAAAAAGAGCCTGGCTCGTATGGAAGGCGAAAACAAAGCCCTTCGCGAGCAACTCGAGCTGGAGAGTGAACTGGTAGGCAATAGCCCCAGTATGGTTGCAATGAAGGAGAAGATTCTCCGCATTGCCCCTACCGATGCTAGCGTAATAATCCGTGGTGAAAGTGGGGTTGGTAAAGAGCTGGTTGCGCGTGCCATCCATTTTAACAGTGAGCGAAAAAAACATCCTTTTGTATGCATGAACTGTGCGGCTTTGAGTGAGGGGCTTCTGGAAAGTGAGCTCTTCGGCCATGAGAAAGGAGCCTTTACGGGAGCGACAGGCCAGAAGCCAGGAAAATTTGAGCAAGCACATCAGGGAACTTTATTTCTAGATGAAGTTGGGGAAATGTCTTTGAGCATTCAGGCGAAATTCCTGCGTGTACTGGAAGGACATGCTTTTGAGCGCGTGGGAGGCAGTGCTTCAATCGATGTAGATGTACGCGTCGTTGCTGCAACGAACCGTGATATGGAAAAAGCAGTGGCCAAAGGGACTTTTCGTCAGGATTTATACTTCCGGTTGCATGTGGTTGAGGTTAGTGTAGATCCGTTACGTGTTCGTTCTAGCGATATTCTATTGTTGGCCGATTATTTTCTGAATCGGTTTGTCGTCAAAACGGGGCGACCTATTCGAGGGTTCACTCAAGAGGCCAAAGATCTGCTGGAATCATATCATTGGCCGGGAAATGTTCGTGAACTACAAAATACAATTGAACGTGCCTTTATTTTATGTACTGACGACATTATTGATGGGGCAGATATCCAACTCTCAGTTGTGGGCATGGAGAGCGATCCTCAATGCGTTTTGCCCCCCGTTCATGGCCGTTTTCGAGATGTGTCACTCGAAGTCGTTGAGCAGGAGCACATTCTGTCCGTATTAAACAATACCAACTGGAATAAGTCCCGGTCTGCTCAAATATTAGGAATAGAGCGTTCAACACTGGATCGGAAACTGAAACGTTATGGTATCCATCGTCCCTGATCTATTTGCCCAAAAATGCCTTTGAATTGAGTTAAAAACGATTTTGAGTCATCAAAAACCAATTTCTTCTTTCAGCAGTATTATAAGTCGATTTGGATTAGTGGCTAAAATTCCGAACTCAGGGGTTTGATACCCCTTTAGGCATTCGATTTCAGAGTAGTTTGTAAAAATGTCAAAAATCTTGTTGACATTTTATCACAAAAACTAAAGAATTGTCCTAGGAACAGGGGATACCTATTAGGTGTCCTTGAGTGTGACTTTGAGTCACAACCCTAGAAACTTGGGATGTTTTTTAACCACTAAATTTTAGAAGAGTTTCCCACCTGATAAAAACTTCCCGCACCCTTGGAGGGTGTTGCTTCCAAATCTCCCAAATAACGCAATGGACGCGTACGCTACGAGCGATTGAATTTCTCGGTTTGGTTGAGATGGCTGATGTTTTGTTTCACGTAGAAGGTGTGTCCATTCATATGGTATGGGTGGAAGGTTTGGAATTAGTTATTGCTGTTGGAGAAAGAAGAAGAGAATGCCGGCATTATTGATGGGTTCGAATGACGTTGATAATCTTTCATGCGGACTTGAAAATGACCAGTCACTGGTTGGTTTCGAAGTAGGTGAGTACCGTGAGTTTTCTGAACATGACGGGTATGATCCCAACTTTGATGCTTTGTTCGGTGAAGAAGAATACCGCGAAATGGGAATCAATCCTGATGATGCAACCCAGGCAAAGCCCGGTTCAGAACAAAAAGTTCTGATGTTGGCTGCTCGTTATGCCGCTGGTTTGCCTCTCTGGAATAATAGTGATTGCTATGATCATGGTCCTGGAGAGAATTTACTGCAAGGACTTCTTGCTTAAAACTATCGATCTCGCTGAGTCATTTCACTAAGCGAGTAGTCGTGTTTTTCATAAAAAGGGTCTTCAAACACTTGTTTGAAGACCCTTTTGCTGCGCCTAGGGATATTTTTCGTTGGTAATTGACTTCCTTTAGAGCACCAACGTTGTTCTGCTGACCTTCCAGAGAAAAAGGTTCTAAGTCTTGTGTTAGCAGAGAATTCTAAATTCCTGTTATGGCTTCACAAAACACGGATTACGTAGATGAGAAAAAAGAAGAAATCCTAGGCACAGGTATGTGGGCTTGATATAATTATTTGAGGGATTAGCCTCAATTAGATTGATTCCAGGCTCAATTCTTAAAATTCCAGTTACCACAAATTCACTCCGCGAACACTCCCAAAAGCCTTCCAAAACTTAATCTTCAAAATACAAAACCAAGCAGAAACTATCTGGGTTCGGTCTCCCTAGACAGAGCAAAAAAGTCCCTCCGCAAAATATATATTCTAATAACTAAATTTAGAACGTTTGCTGACATCGTACTGGTTGTATCAGCAATCTGATGACTACAGGAGCTAACTATGAACAAACAAAAACGTGGTTTTACCCTAATCGAATTGCTGGTAGTCATTGCCATCATCGCGATTCTGATTGCTTTGCTTCTACCCGCAGTTCAACAGGCACGCGAAGCAGCTCGACGAAGTACCTGCAAGAATAACCTGAAGCAAATTGGTTTGGCATTGCACAACTACCTCGATATTCATTCCACTTTTCCTCCGGGAATTACAAGAGCACCACAGCACCCATATGCTGCGGTCAGTGGTTGGAATACAGGAAAAGTATTGTGGTCTGCATTTATTCTTCCCAGTATGGATCAAGCACCTCTCTACAATCTCATCGATTTTTCAGTGCCTGATCCGGGGAGGAACGCTGTAAACGCAACGGTGCGCAATACTGTATTGCCAGCTTATCGCTGCCCAAGTGATTCCGGAGGGAAGGGCACAACTGGTTCAAGCAGTGGTCCGAGTAACTACACTGGATGTGTGGGTAGTAGTCCGCTTGGTTCTGTCAATGGTGGCGGTGCCAATTACCAAAATAATGGTACGACCGTATTCTTTACCGATAGTAAAACGAAAATTCGTGATATCACTGATGG
>JAJDEK010000164.1 GCA_029259875.1 Planctomycetaceae bacterium | reverse complement strand
TAGGAGACCGCCCCCACGCGAATTGGGGGTGGAACCAAGTCAGACATTATCGTTTGGCTTTCGTTTCCAGTTGTATTGTCCAACTTATTATAGCCAGCAATCTTCATCTCGCAATCAGCTCACACTATGGTTGACCACCGTAAGAACGCACTCTGATGCACATCCTGACCGTTGGTGTTACAATTCATTAATAAACTCGACCTACTTTATTGTATTCTAGCAGTTTATGCTCCTTCAATCAGGCACTATACCCTTGAAAATTCAAGGACAAGCGAAATTCAGCGGGATTATTCAGACTGAATGATCATGCATACTCATAAGAAAGCACCAGAGGCATGTCAGAAAATAGATGCGTGAACGTTGGCTTTATCGGAGCGGGTCGTATGGCAACGGCGCTGGCTGGAGGCTTAATTTCCGCTGGTTTTACAACAGCTGAACACGTTTGGGCCAGCGACAAGTTTGAAGCAGTTCGAACTGGATTTGCCCAAGAAACGGGGGCTCAGGCAGTCGACTCGAATCTTACCGTAATAGAACAAGCTGAAATCATTGTTCTGGCTGTGAAACCACAACAAATGGTCGACGTGGTTCAAGAAATCAAAGGCTCTCTGAATGACCAGCATTTGATTGTTTCAATCGCCGCCGGCTGTCCGCTGGCTCTCTTTTTGGAGCAACTTGGAAAGACGACGCGACTCATTCGGGTCATGCCCAACACTCCCTCTCTGGTTAAGCAGGGAGCTTCTGCTTTCTCACGTGGCGGTCAAGCGACTGATGAAGACGCATGTTTGGTCGAATCATTATTGTCTACCGTAGGGACTGCCGTTGAAGTCCCCGAGTCTCAACTGGACGCCGTCACTGGTTTATCAGGCAGTGGCCCTGCTTATGTTTATCAAGTGATCGAAGCCCTCAGTGACGGAGGTGTGCGGATGGGACTTCCCAGACACATCGCCACACAACTGGCTGCCCAAACTGTGAAAGGAGCAGCAGAAATGGTGCTCGAAACGGGTGAGCATCCCGGAACGCTCAAAGATGCGGTCACGAGTCCCGGTGGCACTACCATTGCCGGTATCCACGAGTTAGAAGCGGGTGGATTAAGACACAGCCTGATGAACGCGGTTAGTGCTGCCACAAACCGATCTATCGAACTCGGAAAAAGTTCTTGAATTTGCAGAACTCAAGCCAATTAGCTTTTGCCTTGGTTTGAAGCCTGCCTCTGCTATTGAATTATTTGTCATGTGTATTTCTTTAATTTTATTAACGAACTTGCGTTACCCGCCTGGTTTTCTCAGAATGAAATGAAACCTCCACAAATTTCCCCACCTGAAGACACCGGGATACACGACAATGCTCAACCAACGCTCTCACCGTTTTTTCGTTTTCTGTTGCCTGTTGATTCTTGGTTCCCACCCTCTATTTTCTGCAGAGCAGGATCTGAAAACGTGGCTCTCACAGCCAATCATCGATAAAGAGCTTCCCTGGAAAGAAGTACAAAAATATATCGCCCCGCGTGTCCCTGGCATGCCTGAAATCGACAATGTGGACGCTTGGGAAAAATATATTTCAAAGGTTCGTAGCGATGTCTTAAATAAAGTGGTTTATCGGGGAGAAGCTGCGAAATGGCGCGATTCAAAAATGAACATCGTCTGGCTCGAAACCATTGCAGGAGGTCCCGAATACAAAATCCAGAAACTAAGATTTGAAGCTGTACCCGGTCTTTGGGTTCCTGCTTTGCTCTATGTTCCGAATCACCTTTCTGGAAAAGTTCCCGTTGTCATGAACGTTAATGGGCATGATCGGAACGGTAAAGCTGCTGACTACAAACAGGTACGCTGTATTAATCAAGCCAAGCGAGGCATGATCGCGCTCAACGTCGAATGGTTGGGAATGGGCCAATTAAATGTCCCCGGCCTGATGCATTATCGTATGAATCAATTGGACCTGTGTGGTACAAGTGGATTGGCTCCCTTTTATCTTTCCATGAAGCGCGGGCTTGACGTCTTACTCTCACACCCCAACGCAGACCCCAAGCGTGTTGCGGTCGCCGGTCTTTCGGGTGGTGGTTGGCAAACGATCTTTATCAGTTCGCTGGATGAACGCGTGACTCTTTCCAATCCGGTTGCCGGCTATTCCAGCTTTTTGACGCGCAACTATCATACAAAGGACCTGGGAGATTCCGAACAAACCCCCAACGATCTCGCAGCCTATGCTGACTACACCCATCTGACAGCCATGCGCGCCCCGCGGCCTACACTGTTGACCAATAACTCGAAAGACAACTGTTGTTTTGAATCCGGTTATGCACAACCACCACTCTTAAAGGCGGCCTTCCCCGTTTATAAATTGTATGACAAGGAAAACAATTTACAGTCGCATGTTAACGATGATCCCGGTAATCACAATTTTTTGCAGGATAACCGCGAAGCATTGTACCGAATGCTATCGGCCCATTTTTCCGAACCGGGGAAACCGCTTCCCGTAAAGGAAATCGAATGTACCGCAGAAATCAAATCAGCAGATGAACTCAATATCAAACTTCCCAAAAACAACGAGACGTTTCATTCACTGGCGTTAAAGCTGTGTAAAGATCTCCCTCGAAAAGCAGCTACATCTTCTGGAAAGAATCCACGGAAAGCGCTCAAAAAAAATGTGCACTACAAAAAATCAAAAGCGACGGGAGAAAAAACAAGTCAGGCAGCAATGGATAAAACAACCATCAAATCCTGGAAGTTGCGAATCAATGATGACTGGACGGTTCCCGCGGTTGAGTTTTCGAATGGTCCCTCTAAATCAACAACAATCGTTCTCGCCGATGAAGGTCGCAAGAGTCTGGCATCAACTGTGAAAAAGCTGCTCTCACAAGGTGAAACGGTTCTGGCCGTCGATCCGTTTTATTTCGGGGAATCAAAAATCAGTCAGCGTGATTTTCTATATGGTCTGTTGGTCGCCTCAGTCGGAGAGCGTCCACTGGGAATCCAAACAAGTCAAGTAGCAGCCATTGCCCGCTGGTTGCAGGAGGAACGAAACCAAACCTCCGTCAAAATTCAAGCAGAAGGGCCTCGCAGTAGTCTGTTTACACTCGTAGCCGCTGCCATTGAACCGGAGGCCATTTCCAGCGTCAGCTTAAAAGGCGCGATGGGCTCTCTGAAACAAATCATTGAAGAAGATAAGTCCGTCAATCAAGCCCCCGAATTATTCTGCTTCGGACTTTTGAAACAATTTGACATCAAACACATCGTGAAATTAGCGGGACCAGAAAAAGTTCAGTTCATTGCCCCAAGTGATCGCGTCAAACAGGAACTGCCTCAGATTCGTGTCAAGAAAGATGTTAGCTATCTCGGTGAAGGACGCACAGAAAAACTTGACCTGTATTTACCTGACCCCCATTTTCAGAAAGGGCCTTACCCTGCAATCGTCATCATTCATGGCGGCGGCTGGCACGGTGGTGATAAGGCAGCCCGCAGAGAGCAAAACATAGGCAACTCACTGGCCAAAGCGGGCTACGTTTGCGCGAGTATCAACTATCAATTGGCAAAGAAACAATCAAAATTTACAGACAACCTGAAACAAGTCTGGCCGGGACACCTACATGACTGTAAGACGGCTGTCCGTTTTTTGCGAAAACATGCGAGCCAATATCAAATTGACGCCGACCACATTGGAGCCATTGGCGGGTCTGCAGGCGGTCATCTGGTTGCCATGCTGGCTGTCACCGGCAATGATCCCAAACTAGCCCCCCAAGAACCCTATGCCGGTTTTTCTTCCCGCATTCAAGCCGTCGTGCCTATGTATGGTGCGCATGACCTGATTGCTTTGGCTCAATCACGGGACTTGCTATCCTCATTCTCCGCGGAGGAAAAGCAGCTCAGCCGTCAGGCTTCGGCGATTACACACATCACTAAAGATGATCCCCCGTTCCTGATCCTACATGGTACTAAAGATGCTCTGGTTCCCGTTGAGCAATCAGAACTCTTAGCCGCCGCTCTGAAAAAGGAGAATATCCCCGTAGAATTGCTCGTCATCGAGGGAGCACCTCATAGTTTCCATCTCCAACCAAAACAAAGAGACTTACGCCCACTTGTCATCGGATTCTTTGATCGCCACTTGAAACCCTGATCTGCCCCCATCCCGCTGGAGTTGACAGCACCTCAACCTCTGCTAAAATAGAACAAAATGTAGCCGTGGCTACATTTTAGTTTTTATCTACAGCAACATACTGATGGGAGTTTATAAATGAGAAAGCTTTTCGCTTTCGCCTTGTTACTGAGTTTTCTAGCTGGGTGTAATACAGGGGAGAATCCCTCAACTGATAATACATCAAGCCAAGCGCAAACAGCGAAAACACTTACCTATCCGATTCAGGCAGCAGCAACCGTTGGCATGGTCGCAGACCTCATCAAGAATGTTGGTGGTGACCATGTTAACGTGACTCAAATCATGGGTTCAGGCGTTGATCCCCACATGCATAAAGCGACTCGAGATGACGTGCAAACTATTATGAATGCCGATCTCGTCTTTTACTCAGGCTTGATGCTCGAAGGTAAGATGGCAGACACATTGATCAAAGTTTCACGAAATAAACCCGTTTACGCGGTCACCGAATTGATCGATGAAAAAACATTACTCGAACCAGACGACTTTGATGGCCACTATGATCCGCATGTCTGGATGGATGTCGCTGCCTGGTCTGAATGTGTCGATGCTGTGCAAACTGCTTTGAGTAAATTCGATCCAACTCATGCAAAAGACTATCAAAAAAACGCGGAACCATACAAAAAGCACTTGGGCGACTTGCATCAATACGGTTTAAAAACCATTAAATCTATCCCTGAAGAGAGTCGCATTCTGATTACTTCACACGATGCTTTCAATTACTTTGGACGTGCGTACGGACTGAATGTGCAAGGCGTGCAGGGAATCTCTACCGAATCAGAAGCAGGACTGAAACGAATTAATGAGCTCGTAGACATGCTCGTTAAGAAAAACATCAAAGCGGTATTTGTGGAAAGCAGTGTCTCCAAAAAGAATATTACTGCGCTCATTGATGGAGCCAAAGCGCAAGGACATAACATCATCATCGGTGGCGAATTATTTTCGGACGCCATGGGTGAAACAGGCACTTATGAAGGCACCTATTTCGGAATGCTGGATCATAACTTTACAATTGTAACGCGTGCATTAGGTGGAACGGCGCCGGAAAAAGGGATGCAAGAAAAACTTTCGCACTAAAAGAAAGCGCGTATCAAATGAGCCATCACTCAAGAGATGCTTTCTACAATAGATGAAATAAAATCAAGAACCTCAGTTATTTGATGAAACGAATCCACTCCTATGAATACTAGAGAGAGTTCCACTTCTGCTCCACAGCCAGAACTCCCCCTCGAAGAAACTCCACTCTCCGTTTATGACTTAACGGTGGCCTACCACCGCAAACCCGTGATCTGGGATGTGAGCTTTAAAATTCCACCGGGCAAGTTAGTCGGCATTGTCGGTCCCAATGGTGCCGGTAAAAGCACATTGATCAAAGCCATTATGGAACTCATCCCCAAGGCTTCCGGTCGAGTGCAAATTTTTGGTAAGCCTTATCAAAAAAATCGACAACGCGTTGGGTATGTCCCTCAACGCGAAAGCGTCGACTGGGATTTTCCCGTTGACGCCCTGGATGTCGTAACCATGGGTCTTTATAAAGAGATTGGCTGGTGTCTTCCTGTTCGTAAAAAGCACCGCGACCTGGCAATGGATGCTTTGGAACGAGTTGGTATCGCCGATTATGCACGGCGACAAATCAGCCAACTTTCCGGTGGTCAACAACAACGGACGTTTTTAGCAAGAGCCCTGGTTCAGAACGCCGACCTGTATCTGATGGACGAACCATTCGCAGCCGTCGATGCTGCTACTGAAAAAGCAATTGTCCAAATTCTGCAGGAAATGAAAGAAGCAGGAAAAACGGCGCTCGTCATTCACCACGACCTGCAAACCGTACCCGAATATTTTGACTATGTGATATTACTCAATATGAGAGTGATCGACCACGGACTGACGGCAGATGTCTTCACTCCAGAAAATCTCCAAAAAACCTATGGCGGACGGCTGACATTACTGGAAGAAGCGACTGAAACAATGCGACGTCGGGAGCAGTCTTTATGAGACCGTTCTTTCTGGTGTTTCTCTTCGCCAGTTTTGTTCCACAAACGTTGGTTATCGCAGCAGGCGGTTCGAGAGAAGCTCAGGCACAACAATCAATCACGGACCGTAGCATCTCAATCCCAGAATGGTCGGACTGGAAACGTGTTTTATTTTTACAGGATTATAACACACGAATCGTCGTCCTCGGCACCACACTATTGGGAATGTCTGCCGGCATGATTGGCAGCTTTGCCTTATTACGCAAACGGGCGCTGATGGGAGACGCATTAAGCCATGCAACACTTCCCGGAATCGCAATTGCCTTTATTGTTGCCACATCATTGGGTCTGGATGGGAAAACACTACCCATCTTACTTGTGGGCGCTGCTTTAAGTGGCTTACTGGGGATTGCCACGATTCTTCTTGTCCGAAATCTGACACGCTTGAAAGAAGATGCCGCACTGGGGATTGTGCTCAGTGTATTTTTTGGTGCTGGGATCGCACTCTTGGGCATCGTCCAACAGATGAAAACCGGTCACGCCGCGGGGCTGGAATCGTTCATTTATGGCAAGACCGCCTCAATGGTTGCCAGCGACGCCTGGCTCATCGGCAGTGCCGGTATGATTTGTGTACTGATTTCTGTTCTGCTGTTTAAAGAATTGACGTTACTTTGTTTTGATGAAGGGTTCGCCGTCTCTCGTGGTTTTCCCGTCGTTTTTCTGGATATGATACTGATGGGCCTGGTCGTGATTGTGACCATTATCGGCCTGCAAGCGGTCGGATTGATTCTGATGATTTCTTTGTTGGTCATCCCTCCCGCAGCAGCACGCTTTTGGACCGAAAAAATGGTCAACATGACAATTGTGGCCATTGTACTGGGAGCCCTCAGTGGCATGATCGGCTCGGCTATGAGCGCGGTCTTTCCCAATCTTCCCTCAGGCGCCATGATTGTGTTGGTCGCAACGGCGATGTTCCTGTTCAGCATGATTTTTGGAATTCCCCGCGGTATTCTGATCCGCAAACTGCGACGCTATGAACTGAATACAAAAATCAATCGACAACACCTGCTGCGAGGCATTTATGAATACCTGGAAACGCGTGGACTTCTTAATGAGAAACAGACATTGGAATCCCTTCCAGTTCCTGTTGAGACACTAAATCAAATGCGAAGCTGGTCCCTGCCAGCTCTCAAAAAAATTGTGAAACGAGCAGAACGAGAACGGCTTGTTGAAACGATTCACGAAGATCAACTACAACTAACGGAAGCTGGACTCAAAGAAGCGATCCGGCTTGTACACGAACATCGTTTGTGGGAACTGTATTTGATCACTTATGCCGATGTTGCACCGAGTAAAGTCGATCAGGATGCCGATGCCATCGAACATGTACTGGAACCGGAAGTGATCTCAGAATTAGAATCGTTGCTCATTCAACAATCGACTATGGGAGTAATACAAAGTCCACATGCAATTGAAATAGATCAAAAGCAAACCAATCCACAAAACCCCCGTTCCCAAGGGTTAACCTGATGAGTGGACTGGAACAGTGGAACTGGTATCTGGATGGCTGGATCATCGTTGCTGGCATATTGTGTGCTGTCTCGTCGGCATTATTGGGAAATTTTCTCGTCTTGAGAAAAATGAGTATGCTCGGCGATGCCATTACACATGCTATTTTACCTGGTCTGGCGGCAGCGTTTTTTATCAGTGACAGTCGTAGCAGTATTCCGATGTTCGCCGGAGCGGTTTTGGCAGGCATCTTAACTGCGTTGTTCACAGAATGGATTCGGAGCTTCGGCAAAGTGGATGAAGGGGCTGCAATGGGAGTAGTCTTCACCTCTCTGTTTGCGCTGGGATTGGTGATGATTGTTCAAGCCGCGGATCATGTTGATTTAGACCCGGGTTGTGTTTTATATGGAGCGATAGAACTGACACCTCTCGACACCATCCTCATTTCCGGCTGGGAAATACCGCGCGTCGTTGTGGTTCTGTCTATCGTGTTATTGATCAACTTGCTGTTTGTGATTTTCTTTCTCAAAGAATTAAAACTCAGCTCATTTGATCCGGCACTGGCGACCACCACTGGTTTTAATGCTACGCTCATTCACTATGCTTTAATGACGCTGGTTGCTGTTACCGCAGTCGCCAGTTTTGAAACAGTGGGAAATATTCTTGTAGTGGCGATGTTTGTCGTACCTCCGGCTGCCGCGTATATGCTTACAGATCGCCTGGTAAGAATGATTGTTCTGAGTGTCATTCTGGCAATCATCGCAGCAGTTCTCGGACACATCAGTGCGATCACTGTGCCCCGTTGGTTTGGATATCAGAGCACATCCACTGCGGGCATGATGGCAGTTGCCGCTGGCCTGCTGTTCGTTGTAGCGGCGCTATTTGCACCACGACATGGAATTGTTGTTATCTTCGTACGTCGGCAGATTCTCGCCTGGAAAATCCTTGCCGAAGACATCATCGCTTTGATGTATCGTATCGAAGAACGTGATGCTCAACAAAAACCTGATGCAGCTTATTTAAGAGAGATTCTTTTTTCGAGTCCCCTACCTACCAATTTGACTCTCCGCTATCTGACAAGGCATGATCAGATTACCGATTCAGATGGAATGTATGAGTTAACGAAAACGGGCCGAGATCGCGCGCGGCAATTAGTACGCTCTCACCGATTGTGGGAACATTACTTAGTAGAGCACGCAGGCATGTCGGCTGAAAATATTCACAAACAGGCCGAACAACTGGAACATTTCACCGATCGCCAGTTGCGTGAAAAATTGAATGAAGACACAATCGACACCGATCAGGACCCACACGGCCGACCGATTCCACCGGAAAACAAGACGAATTAACGCTCCAAAAGTGTTTGCATGAATGCCGAAGCTTTATAAGCTTTAGGAGAGGCTTTCTTTCAATCCTAAAGGACATAAGTTTTCATGAGATTATGGATAATTCAAACGCATGGGTGGCTTCAAGAACTGATGACGAAGAAAGAAAAATTCGCATCCTATACGAGAGTGGATCATGATTGGAAACCTCACTATCAATGGATGGCAAAACAAATGGCTGACAGGCTCGGAACGGATCAAAAAAAATGTCCCACCTTTGCCTGGTACAAGTATTTTGAAAAACATCGAAAGCCAGATTTAAGATGGAGCTGGCATCTTCCCACAGGTACGCCGGGAATTCGAGTGGAACTGGAAGTCGATGAGGAACAGGTACTGTTATCGCAATTTAACATGTGGAACTGGGCGTTAAATCAAAGTTATATTCCCGAAAACGAGTCTGACTATATTAAACACGAGAAAATTTGCGTTCATGGAAAGATCACAAACAAAAAGGTTGTTGGTTCCTGGGATCGAATATTTGATCTTCGATTTGGTGACTGGCGAATTTGGGGCAAGCGGTCTGAGAGAGCGCTTCAAGCTTGTATCGGAAGTGTCTCTATTGAAAATGTTCGTAAAATCAATTTTTTCACGGCACGCTGATCGGTTCGCCAGGTAACCGATTCTACGTTTTTAATGCTCTGAGGAAACAGGAACCTCTTCTTCTTCCGGCTTAGCCTCTTGTGGTTTCACTGGTTCTGGACTCGAATCTCGATCTACGATCAAGCGCGCTCCCCGCCTGAAACTTAGATACGACCAAGCCCACTGCATCACCACCAGCACGCGGTTCTTGAACCCGGTTAGATAAAACACATGCACCACCAACCAGGCGATCCAGGCAATAAATCCAGAAATTTTGAATCGCCCCAACTCTACAATCGCCCGACTACGGCCAATGGTTGCCATCTGCCCTTTATCATGAAAGCGAAATTTACTACGTGGCTTCCCAGCAAGTTCGTCGCGAATTGTTTTTCCGATAAATTTTCCCTGCTGAAGTGCAACCGGCGCTGTTCCCGGTAAAGTGTTTCCCGTCTGGTGCGTGAAGCTGGATTGATCACCGGCAACAAATACATTGGGATGATCTTGAACACTCAAATCCGGTTCAACAATCACGCGTCCTCGGTTATCAACGGGCATGCCTCCGGACTTACCCAACCCAGAAGCTTCTACGCCGGCCGCCCAGAGAACAGTGGCTGCGTTGATCCGTTCTTCGCCCAGTTCAACACCTTCTTCGTTAATGTTGGTCACAACAGAGGAAGTCCAGATTTGGACTCCCAGTTTCTCTAGATCGCGGGCCGCCCGGTTTGACTGCTGCTCAGAAAACATCGGTAAAATGCGTGGTCCCGCTTCGACCAAAATGACACGGGTATGACTGGGATTGATGCGGCGAAAATCTTTGGAAAGTGTAAAGCGACTCATCTCTCCAATAGCACCTGCCAGTTCCACTCCCGTAGGACCTCCTCCAACGATGACATAGGTGAGATATTTCTTTTGCTCATCAGGATCTGTAATCCGTTCTGCATGCTCAAATGCAGAGAGTACACGTTTGCGAATTTCTGTTGCATGCGAGACGGTTTTTAAACCCGGAGCATATTTTTCCCATTCATCATGGCCGAAGTAACTGTGCGTCGCGCCACAAGCCAGAACCAGGTAATCGAAGTTCAGTTCTCCAAAATCAAACTTGACTTTTTGCCCGGCCAGATCAACCGATTGCGCCTCTCCCAATAAGACACTTGTATTTTGATAAGCTGAGAGCAGACTACGAATTGGTGCTGCAATATCTGCAGGACTCAAGCCTGCCATGGCAACTTGATACAAAAGCGGCTGAAACAAATGGTAGTTGTGACGATCAACCAGAGTGACTTCAACTCCCTGAATGCCACCCAATTGTAAAGCTGCATTTAAACCGGCAAAACCGCCACCAATAATCAGTGCCTGCTTAGACCCGGTTTCCTTACCAGGACTTTGTAAATCATTCATTTGACTAACGTTTGCAATAAAGTGTCAAAGCCAATCAGACTGAAGAAAGCACATCTTCTAATTCTGATTGTGAAAGCTCACTCTTACTATTTTAGACAATTGGTCTCTGTGCGGTAATTGGGTTCTGCGAAAAATCCAAACGTTATTCTGACATTTATTTTTGAAGACTCAAAATTCCGGCGAGAATGTCATGAATCACTTCTCTGGTCATATTAGCTAAACTGCATTCGATGCCGTTGTAATAATTGATGAGCTAAATATGGTTGATATTCAATAACATAGAGAAGCATCACATCATTAACGAGCAGGACGACATGATGTTCAACCGATTTCCAGACATACCCATCTGCTCTCTTAGTTTCTTAGTGACTTATTTTGAGGAAAGAATCAGCATAGTCGTCATCATCGCCCCCACAGCTATAACTGCTGATTCAGTGAAGAACATTTCACGCGGTTTATCTGGCATTTTCGTCGGTGACTCCAACAACTCCCTTCGCTGGATCAGTTTGACATCCTGCATTCACGACCTACGTTTAAACATAGTCCCTCAGCATTGATGCATGAATTATGTTGGAATCTCAACTAAGGAAGGCATCAAAGCTTATAAAAGCTCCTAATCACATTGTCTTTATGTATTGATGCAAAATTTATTAATAAACAATTTATATTGCTCCCCTTATTACACGAGAGTAAATCGGTTTTTAGACAAAGACATTGCGATAAATTAGATTATTTGGGGGTACGAAATAGATATCTGGTTAGTTTGACATAAACCTCAACAGGACTCAGATCGATTTTTATACCCACGTTAAGGTCGCAAGATGAACAGTCCGCTTATAGCAAATAGTAATCCCGTGCAGCAGCAAAATGCTGTGCATGGCAGCTATAACATGGACTCTTCACACATTCTGAAGCAACTCCTCGCCCTTTCCGACGAAAATGAAGAGTTTTCTCTCGAAGGTAACGAATCAGATGATGTCGATCAGGTAATTTCTCGAAAACATCTGCGACAATTATTGACTGCTCTGCAAGCGCGCGATGCAGCCACGTTATGCCACTCTCGCCGTGTTGCTTTCCTGGCAAAAGGAATTGCAACTAACTTAGGCTGGGAAGGAATTCATCTGAAACGGCTGGAAATCGCCGCATTGGTACATGACATCGGAAAAATTGGTGTCCCCGATCACATTCTATTTAAGCCTGGAAAACTGACATCAGATGAAATTGAACTGATGTCACATTACCACAACATCGGCCTGGATGTACTACAAGCATGCCGTACTGACCATGAAGTTTTGACTATCTTATCGCAAACTCGCTATCACTTCAGTGGTGCGACGAACGGTTATCAATATATCGGCAGCGACGTCCATCAGGGAGCCCGTATCCTGGCGATAGCTGATGCATACGACTCGCTAGCAACAGATCAAGTTTATCGCTCCGGCAAAAAACATACTGACATCATGTCGATTTTGATGGAAGCAGCGGGAACACAATTTGACGGAAACATTGTTTGCGCGCTTTCACGCTGGGAACAAAATGAGAAAGGAGCTTTCCACGATGCATTGTTGGAAGTCAACCGTCTCTATCAGCCCAAACCATTCAGTGAACAGGAAGCTCAGGAAGCAAATTTGATTAGTAATATCTTCTCATATCTGTTTCAGATTGAGAGTTTGTACGATGGTATTTATATTGTGAATTCTGATCTTCAGTTTGTTATATTCAGCCCGGGACTGGAAAAACTGACTGACATCCTTGCAACAGATGTTTTGGGTGAGGCTTGGACCAGTAACAGTCTGCCATTAACAAATAAAGAAGGTACGAGCCTGACTACCGCCGATTGCTCAATGAATCGGGTCATCGCCAATGGAAAACCGATGACCACAGAACTTATGCTGGAGCGCCCTGGTGGTCGCCTCATTAACATCGAAGTACAATCAGTTCCCATGTTCGATGAAGAGGGACATCTTTTGGGTGTCGCGGAAATCTATCGGGATCTGTCTCGCGGTTTAAAGCGGCCTCAGGAATTCAGCGATCTCAAATTGGCAGCCAGCATGGACGCGTTGACTTCGGTTGCCAATCGAGGTGAATTGGAAACTCAACTGGCAATCATGCTGGCCCAGATCAACAAAGAGCAAAGCCCTGCTCCGTTGAGTATCATGTTTATTGATGCTGATCACTTCAAAAATATCAATGATACATACGGGCATTCTATTGGCGATGATGTTCTGATCGAACTGGCACGTTTATTTCAGCATGAAACTTATTCGGGGGAACTGGTAGGCCGTTATGGTGGAGAAGAATTTGTAATTCTTTGCCCTGAAACCGATCTGGAAAATGCTGTCAAAAAAGCAGAACGTTTAAGACTGGCTATCAGTAATTTGAAAATTGACAATATAGTCAAAACTCGCTTGTCAGCTTCATTTGGAGTGGCTCAAGTCGAGTCGGGGGACTCCATAGAAAGTTTGTTCCGCCGTGCAGACAAAGCCTTGTACCATGCAAAAGAAACGGGGCGAAATCGAGTTTGCTCTTTAACAAATCAACAGCTATTAACAGGCTTAACCCCCGTCAATGATTCGTCAGAGACGACCGTTGATGAAATGACTTTTGAAAACACATTCAACGCTTGCATCTCTTCAGACATTATTGTTTATAAGCTAGGTGGCTTTGTAAATGACAACGGTGCCAAGCTGACAGAAGTCAGCACAAATCGGGCCGTGTTGCGGCTTGGTCAAGCAGGCTTACTCCCATTTTGGGGAAAAACCGATGATCGTAAACCAGTCGAAGTGGAAGTGGAATTCGGGACTTCCAATAAAAAACCACAGTCGAATAGTCGAGCTTCGACGCCACAAATTGAAGTCATGATCAGAATTTCTCCTCTCGGCTGGATAAAAAAACCAACACTGTTTCAACAGCGTGCCAACCGAGTCTTCAGACTATTAAAAGACTATTTCGTAGCGGATTAGTTCTTGCTTGCCCCAAACCGGCAAATTCTGCCATCAAATTTCTCTCCCTCCATCTGTTCAAGTCAAAACAGGTAAACCAACCGAAATTTTCCCATTGTAGTAATTGAGCCGAATCTGGTATTTCGAACGATTCTATCTGTCTTAACCCCCCTTATAATCAGTAAGAAGCGAAAAACCATGCACAACGGAATAATACGAGTCCGATAAATCATGCGTATCGATTAACAATCAATCTGCGCATGGTGGTTTAATAGTGGACTTCAAAATACGAAACAACGTGAAGCATTTCATTTCGTTGATACCTGAACCTCTAATACTATCCGGTGTGTTTCTGTTATTGATTCTGGTCGGGCTTCCAGGTTGTGCAAACACAGACAATTGTTCCGATGGAACTTGCTCATCAACCGCCAGCAGGGTCAAAAAATGCTTCCTGTTTCATCACGATAAATGCTCTCCTCATCCTTACTATGCGCTGGACGGTTATCAAACAAATCTTGATAAACTGGTTGTCAAACACGCTGCCAAAAAGTGTGCGCATCAATCACTAAAAAATCTGGCATGTCAGTGTAAAGACAAACCATCCAAAGCTTTTCGCAAAGGATATCGAGAGGCCTACATTGATATCGCATTAGGAGATTCTGGTACAGTTCCTCCCGTTCCTCCAGAAGAATACTGGGCAGCCCATTACCGTACACCCGCAGGTTATATAGAAATTCAGGAGTGGTTTACAGGATATAAACTCGGCGCTGAACATGCTCTAGCCGATGGGCGACAGGAATATAGCAAAATT
>JAJDEK010000163.1 GCA_029259875.1 Planctomycetaceae bacterium | reverse complement strand
ATCATTCAACTCGCTAAACCCAACCTTTAATGTATGCACTGAAGATTTTGAAACTAAATAGGAAGCAAAAGGATCGTCCCCATTCAAAATCGCCAACCCTTTTTCAGGTAACTGCTCGAACAATTCCCCTTTGGCATCTGCTGTTCGATCCAAACTACCAAAATGCTCCAGATGTGATGGGCCAATCCCTGTGATCACTCCCATTTCTGGTTTAGAGAGTTGTGCCAATGCTCGGATTTCACCCTGCTGAGAAGCACCAAGTTCCAAAATGGCAAACTCATGATCAGAGTTAATCTGTGCAATACTTAAGGGCACGCCAAATTCATTATTATAATTCGCAGGGCTTTGAACGCCTTTCAAAAAAGGAGATAAGACCTGATGAATCATTGTACGCGTTGTCGTTTTCCCGACGCTTCCTGTGACTCCGATAATGGTTAATCGTTGTTGATTACGATACCAACTAGCGAACTGCTGAAAAGCCCAGTTGACATCATCGACATAAATGAGTGGCCGTCGTAGTTCCTCTGTTTCATATCCCCGTTTTACAACACAAGCTTGAGCCCCACGCTCTAACGCACTTGAAACAAACCGATGACCATCTAAGCGTGTACCTTGAATCGCAAAAAATAAATCGCCCCTCTTAAGTGTTCGGGAATCGATCGAAATCCCCTCAACATCAGACATCATCAGATCAGGGCATACAAAGTTCCCTTGGATAACCTGACTAATCTTGCTGAGTGAAACACGATCCATACTATCTGTTCTTTATTGTAATATGATTAATAACTGGTAGTTCTTATGACGACTTTAAGCGGGAATTTTCTCTGATGTTCTAGAGTGAGTATTCCCAAAATAATTCTCTACAACCAAACGGTCACTAAACGGTATCCTGCGATCACCGATGATTTGTTCGCATTCATGCCCCTTACCGGCAATCAATACCAAGTCTCCCTCGCGGGCAATTTCCAAGGCACGATGAATGGCCTCTTCTCGGTCTACAATCAACTCGGGAGTAACTCCCTTCGTTTTGCAGCCCTCAGCAATCGCCTGCATAATTAGTTCTGGATCTTCACTTCGTGGATTATCACTGGTAATAATCGTTACATCTGCTTCGCTTCCAGCCAATCCCAATAAGCTACGTTTCGCGTTGTCACGATCGCCGCCAGCGCCAAACACACATAAGACTCGCTGCGAACTGACTCGTTTTGCCGATCGGATAGCGTGCCGTAATGCATCATCGGTATGCGCGTAATCAATCAGCACAGTAAACGGTTGACCGCAATTGACCTGCTCCATCCTTCCCGGAACAGCTCTAAGACTGCCAATGCCCTCTGCAATTTCAGCTATAGATAAACCTAACGCTAGGCAAACCGCTGCTGCAGCCAGACAATTGGAAACATTATGAGTACCAATTAACGACGTTTTGGCAGGCACCCGAGACCCAGCATATAAAATGTCGAACACTGTTCCCTTATCTGATTCCCGCAGCTGAGAGGCAGTGACATCCGCTTCAGTTTCAATCGCATAGCTCAACAAAGTTTGTGATTCATTCATCTTGGGTACGAAGGAACGGCAAACAGGATTATCGAAATTTAAGACAACAGTTCCACTCTCTTTGATATGCTGAATAATTTTTGATTTACAAGCAGTATAATTTTCCATGTTCTGATGATAATCAAAATGATCCTGCGTGACATTGGTCACCACACCAACTGAAAGCTCTGTTCCCGCTAGTCGACTTTGATCTAAGGCATGACTGGAAACTTCCATCACAGCATGAGTGGCTCTGTTCTTAACCATTTCAGAGAGGAGATTAGAAAGCTCATGTGCATCGGGAGTCGTTAAAGGTGCAGGGCGTGCTAAAACACCATCATGATACTCTACCGTTCCCAGTAAACCGGTCTGTCGTCCCGTATTCTGCAAGATTGCTCTGACCAACCAGGAAACGGTCGTCTTCCCATTCGTGCCTGTCACTCCCACGGTCTGCAAATGCTGCGAAGGAGCACCTGCTAACTCAAAACAGAGAAGTGCATAAGCTTTCCGTACATCGGTAGCAATACACTGTGGGACTTGAAGGCCGGTCAATGGGTGTCCCGTAAGGACTGCCTTAGCACCATTCTTCAATGCTTCTGGAACAAATTTCTCTGCATGCTGCTTGGTCCCAGAAATGACAGCGAAAATATCGCCTGGTTTACAGAGACGACTATCAGACTGAATTGAAGTCACACAAATGTCTGCACAATCAACAAAACTAGCTGAAGGAAGCAGGGCTCTTAAACTAACAACCACTGATCCTGGGGATAAGCTGAGCGATGAAGATGACATGGATGTGAGGTAAGAACCATGCATTTCAGGAGAACCAATTATTTAAAAGGCGAGATGGCTGAAAGAAACTTCGTTGACTAAATGAAAGGTTAAATAATTAATGAAAGCCGGAACCGGCATAGGGGAGAACTAACTTAATAATGTGATCAGAATGCTGCTTTCTGAAGACGAGAGGCATTCTCTTAATTCTTTGAATGTCGTCAACCCTGGATATCCAAAAAATGTGGTTTTCACTGCTTCCTTGTAATTATTACAGAAATCATTGAGAGCCATTCACTCGATCTAACAGCAAGCACATTGAGTTTCAAACATTCGTAATTTAATGAATTAAAACTCTCAGTTCTTTCTATTCATCACGCTTATATTTTCGACATACAAAATCGTTGAATACCCTCATTTTTAGAGTCGAGCCAAGAACACTCCGTACAAAAAAATCAAGACCTTGTCTCAAAATCCCTACCATTTCATGCAATTATGTTTAATAATTAATCTTAGTATTTTCACCTATTTAATAAACAATACTATAGATAAGAGCGTATCACCTCGATATCCTAAATCTTATCAGGTGCTTCAGTCCCATCTTAAACAAAGCATCAGGTGACTAAGTCATTCAGGCCTAGTGTTTCAAAGTGCGAGTTCTCGTTAACAAATCCAGCCTTATTCGGCATTGGGTTTGCGATACATTTAGATAGGAAATTCCGCGTGGAGAAAGTCTTCGTACACCAGCTTTCCCCCTTTCTCAATGATCTCATTTCAATCTGTTAAAGGATAGAGAAAATGCAAAGGCACTCACGATTGAAAAAAGGCTTCACTCTGATTGAGCTACTTGTTGTCATCGCAATTATCGCTATTTTAATTGCCCTTTTATTACCGGCAGTCCAACAAGCACGGGAAGCAGCCAGAAGGTCTACCTGCAAAAACAATTTGAAACAGATCGGTTTGGCATTTCACAACTACCACGACACGCACCGTTGTTTTCCGTTTTCTTGGTTTGCAGATGTAAGCAATCCCACTAACCCCAAAGCAAGCGTTTATGGAGTAATGCTACTTCCTTATTTGGATCAAGCGCCCCTATATAATCAGTGGAACTCTTCTTACCCTGCCTTTGATGCCCTGGCTGCAATACCCGCTGTGGCACAAAACTTGACAGTAGTCGCAACACCACTTCCAGTGTTTATGTGCCCCTCTACACCAGAGGCAACCAAGCACAGTTATGATTTGACTGGTGCTGGCCTACCTGTCACCTATACTGCAGCTCGCACTGACTACTGTCCTGCATCTGGCATTCGGGGCGACTTCGCAACAATTGCTTACACAGGCCAACCCAACTCAGGAAGCCGATCTGGGATGCTGAATCTGGTTGGAGTCGATCCTTCAAATCCAACAAAGGGGGATACCGTTACCAGAATGCGTGATATTGTAGATGGCTCTTCCAACACACTCCTTTTAGGGGAGAGGGTAGGGGGAACTAATATTTATAACCGCCAGCAACTTAATCCTGCTTTGACAACACTCTATGGGTTAGATAATGGTGGTGGCTGGGGAGACCCTCTCAATGGTGAACATTGGCCTAAAGGCTCCCTTCGCGATGGAACAGATAGTGGTAATGGCGGTCCTTGCCCGATCAACTGCACTAACGCAAGAAGCTTAGGTTTCCTTAGCTTTCATGTTGGGGGAGCGCACTTCTTGATGGGTGACGGTGCGGTTCGCTTCATTAGCGAAAATATTGGTGCTTACACTTTTGCATCGCTTTGCACTAGAGCGGGTGGTGAAGTACTTGGGGAATTCTAATCCTGAGATCTACAGCTTAGAATTATGATGGTCGACAGGCGCTCCAAGCGCCTGTCGCTATTTTAGCTCGTTCTCTTTTTTCCTAGTGTTTTTGAGAGTGTTCTATGAAATTGCTGAAAATTTTATCCCTATGCTGGATAACATTTCCTCTACTTTCCTGCAGTAGTGTTGAAGAACCCTATACCAAAAAGACCTTTCCCGTTAAGGGACAAATTACGGTTGATGGAAAAGAACCAGGCTCTACAGTCCAAGTAATGTGCCATAACTTGGGTGAGGCCGATACAAAACACCCCACTATATCTGGAAGCAAAACTGATGATGATGGGAGCTTTGAACTTTCTACTTACACAACGGGAGATGGAATTCCTGTCGGAGATTACACATTGACTTTTCAATGGAAAAAATACAATTCGATGTCACGGGGTTATAGTGGACCTGATAAACTCAAAAAGCGTTACGACAAACCAGAAAATTCCAAAATCAAATTTTCTGTGGTCGAAGGAGAACCAACCGATCTCGGCGTCATAGAATTAACCACAAAATGACGATGCAGCCTCACTGGCACATACCTAATTGAAAAACTGATCTGTAATTTGGATTGAAACAATCCTGAATTACATCCACATAAATACAATTTCAGAACTGAGATGATTACTATGCTTCTACGAGCCGTTACAAGCCTGCTGACAATCGCACTCTGTACAACACTCTTTTCTGCAGAGAATTCCAATATTCCTACTTCATTGAGAGATGCCAAGGAAATCCCTGAAGCATTTTTCAATTACATCGAACGAGAAGAACCAGAATACAAATGGGAAATTCATGACTCATTTTCGCACGATGGCGTCACTGCTTATCCCGTTGAATTGACATCTCAAACCTGGCAGGGAATTACCTGGAAGCACTGGCTGTATATATTTGAACCAGATAACGTTCGCATCAACAGCAAGGTTTTATTATTCGTAACCGGCGGCAGTAATGGGTCCCGTCCCGATGAAAAACGACTCAAACCAGCATTTTTGTTGGCAAAAGCAACAGGCGCCCGAATCGCATTATTAACACAGGTTCCTAACCAACCACTCTTTAACGGTAAAAAAGAAGATGATCTGATTACGGAAACCTGGTTGCGTTATCTGAAAACAGGTGATGAAAAGTGGCCGCTGCTATTCCCCATGGCCAAGAGCGCAGTAAAGGCAATGGATGCCATTCAGGAAATCGCTTTGGAAAAACGAAATCTCGTCATCGATGGTTTTGTAATTACGGGTGCGTCGAAACGGGGATGGACAAGTTGGTTGACCCCGGTTGTAGACAAGCGAATTATCGCTACTGCTCCCATTGTGATCGATACTCTCAATTTCCGTAAACAGATGAAGCATCAAATTGCTACTTGGGGTAAATACAGCGAACAAATCATTGACTACACGAGTAAAGGACTGATCGTAGAAGGCGAAGAAAATGCCAGAGAAAAACAACTTCGCCTGATGATGGACCCCTACACTTATCGCCAACAGATAAAAATTCCCAAGCTGTTAGTGAATGGTACCAATGATCCATATTGGGTGGTCGATGCCATGCGTTTTTATTGGTCGGATCTTGTAGGCCCCAAATATATTCTTCAGGTTCCCAACGCCGGGCATGGCTTAGGAGATGGAGTCGACTATGCCCTCCAGACAATCGGCGCGTTTTTCTTGCATGCCGCAACGGGTAAAAAACTCCCTGTAATGAATTGGGATAACTCCCATGAATACGAGTTAAAACTCACCTGCTCAGAGAAACCCTCTCAAGTACGGCTCTGGAGCGCTCACTCAGAAGATAAGGATTTTCGCGATGCTAAATGGTCTTCCAAGGATGTTAGTGCTGAAGAAAATGTCTATCTAGGAAAAATAAGCAAGCCTGAAAAAGGACACATTGCCTATTATATGGAAGCCATCTACATGATAGATCAAATTCCTTATTCATTATGCACAGTCACCACTGCAAAATAACCTATTTCTCCATAAGCCCTTAGTCCCAATATGGGAGTCGCTTTTTAAAAATAATAACCGAAGATTTCTTTTTCCATCTATCAGTTTAGTTTTTGAATGTTAAGATACTATGTAGAGGATGTTTTCCTCTCCGAGAAATTGAAAGAAGGAACGTACTTTTAGTGGTGAAAGGAACAGCCACATGAAGAAGAAATCTCTCGCCCCATCTTCTGAAGTCATGCCTGAAAAAACAGCTGCCCGGACTTCATCACTGCAATTTAGTTCTCCCCATTCTTTAGAATGTGAGATTCAGCATGCCCTGGCGCTTGATTCCGATGTTTGTCTGAATTCGCTAGTGGTCCGTCGCACTAAGAATGGAGTCTGCCTCGAAGGAGTTCTGGAATTTGACGATGAATGTCCAGATATTTGCAAGAGGGTTCAAGCGTTAACAGGAGTTGAGGAAGTCATTAATCATCTGTTGATTAAGAAACGTATGCCTCTCCCTCCTAAGGGATAAAGCTCCTTGCTTGAAACTTAGCGATTACTCTGTAATCAGATTTATCTGGCGAGGGTATTCTCTGCACCTTGAGAGCTGTTAATCAATTGTTAATTTGACAAAAAATTGAAAATTCGTCTGTGCGCCGATTGTCACTTCTGATAAATTTCGCGAATCTACTTCGCTGTTTTAGGCGTTCCCCATTACTTTGAAAACACATCCTCAATCATGACATCCTTTTTCGGACGCCCTAATCAAACCCTATTTTTTTCCTCTATCCCTAACTATTGCAATAATTCAGGATGAATTCGGCAACAGTTAACGGTACAAATTGAAGTACTTATCAGTAGCAAGGAAGGCCACTATGAGTCTCAATCAACATCCCAATCAGGACCTAATGGTTCAAATTCGCTGGCTTATCCGGAGAGATATGCCAGAGGTTCTTCAAATCGAACAGGAAAGTTTTGAGTATACCTGGACCGAAGAGTATTTTCTCAGCTGCCTGAGGCAGCGAAATTGCATCGGCATGGTGGCAGAATACAATCACCAGATCGTGGGTTTCATGATTTATGAACTCCACAAATCCATGATTCAGGTACTGAACTTCGCTGTTACCCCTGAGTTTAGACAACAGGGTATTGGACGCCAAATGGTCCAACGCGTGATTGATAAACTTTCTCAACAACGTCGCCGCGAAATCACACTCGAAGTCCGTGAAACCAACCTCGAAGCACAATTATTTTTCCGCAAGATGGATTTCCGTGCTGTCTCGGTTTTACGAAATTACTTTGAAGATGCAGAGGAAGACGCCTACGTTCTGCAATACCGCTTAGAACGTTCAGAACAGGATTTCGCCCCCGGACTTTCTCCCAAAAGTCGAATCAGTAATTTCCTCGATGCCTCAGACGCTGCTTGAATTTATCAACGAGAGTGCATTCAACAAAACCGTAGCGAACATCTATGATTATTTCATTGGTCCAAAGACGCTACATTTAACCCGAATTCGGGCTAATGGCAAAACAGTCACCACGCGAATCTTCTACCAAAAAACTATCATCAATGATTCAATTGCGTGGTATTCGGGTTCATAATCTAAAAAGTATTGACCTGGATATCCCTTTAAATCAGCTGACTGTGATCTGCGGAGTCAGTGGTTCAGGCAAGACCAGTCTCGCGTTCGACACGCTTTATGCCGAAGGGCAAAGGCGCTACATCGAAACCCTTTCTACTTCTGCCCGGCAATACCTCAATCAGCTCCCCAAACCCGATGCTGATCACATCGATCATATTCCACCTGCCATCGCGCTTAAACAAAACGCAAGAAAGTATTCTGCCGCTAGAGGTATTGAGCCGACAGTCGCAACAGAGTCAGGTATTCATCACTATCTACGATTACTTTACACTTCGCTCGGTGAAATCCGTTGTCCGGAATGCCAGCTACCTGTTACTCCCCATTCCCCTAAGTCAGTCTTCACGTTCCTAAAAACACTTCCAGAGAATACCCGATACCAAGTTTGCTTTCCTATCTCCAAAACGGATGCACAATCTACACCCGAAATCGTTGAAGACTTAACTCGCCAAGGACTTACACGTGTCATTGTCAATCACGAAACGGTGAACCTAACAGACAGTTCCACTCATATTGGGGACGCATGGGATTATTTATTGGTCGTTCTTGACCGCCTGAGTACCAAAAACCTCGAAGAACAACGTGTGTTAGACAGCTTGGAAATTGCGTTTCAGGAATCATCGGGCCAAGCGACGATACTTCTTGAGCAAAAGCGTTCAGCACAGGATATCGCTGATCCATTTATTATCGATCAGAAAACATGGTTTCGATTTGATTTCTCAACAGAATTAATCTGCCATCAATGTAGAAAACAATTTCTTTTCCCAGAACCACAACTCTTCAATTTCTACAGCCCGACAGGAGCCTGTCAAAC
>JAJDEK010000162.1 GCA_029259875.1 Planctomycetaceae bacterium | reverse complement strand
CTTGGCGGACGAGATCGATGGCGTCGATTTTCTAGAGACCGACGTGAGTCAACCGGAGGCCGTCGAGGCGATGGTTGCGACCGCGCAGCGCAGCTTTGGTCGTCTCGATATTCTCGTGAACAATGCGTTTTGGACTGCCATGCGACGGACGCATAAGCTTTCTCCCTCGGACTGGCGTCGGAGTCTCGATGTGACGTTGGACGCGGTGTTCTACGGAATGCATGCTGCACTACCCGTTTTCCTCGAACAGCGCAGCGGCGCGATCGTCAACACGGCATCGATTTGTGGTCTGGGTGCCGATGACGGCATGTCGGCCTACAACGCGGCAAAGGCGGGCGTGATTAATCTGACCCGTAGTGCGGCCCTCGAGTCTGCGAGTCATGGCATCCGCGTGAATTGCGTGTGTCCAGGTCTCATCGCGACGCCAGCGGTCGAGCGGGGTCTTCTGGGAGATCTCGAGAAGCGAGAAAAAGTGGGTGCGCAGATTCCAATGGGCCGACTCGGCGAGCCAGAAGAGATCGCGAACGTCGTTCTTTTTCTGGTGAGTGAACAGGCCTCCTATATTACGGGTGCTGCGCTGGTGGCCGACGGAGGATCGTCGATCGGGTCCGGCGTGCCGAACCTAATCGAGTGATCGACTCGAATCGGATGAGACCCGTGATTCCGAACCGGCGAAAGGCGCTGGACAGAATTTCAGCCCAACCCGGTTCCCGGGGTCGGGTGTCGTGCAGCGAGGTGACGACACATAAGCGATCAAAAGGAAAACAGAATCATGTCATTGTTCGAAGAAGGTGAGCTGGATGCGCTCCGGTCCGAGTGGATCGGTCGTCAGTTCGATGAAATGGAATTCGAAGTTTCCGCGGCGAAGGCCAAGTTGTGGGCGCAGGCCTGCGGCGAGAGCCGCGCGGAATTCTGTGATCCTGAGCATGAGGACTTCCAGGTTTCTCCGACCTTCACGTCCCATTTCGTCGGCCGCAAGGCATTTCCGAAGGTGGTGTCGGCGCTCTTCCGGCGCGGAATGCCTTTCGATGCTGGCAAGCTCGTCGAGAGCCATGGGCCGGTTCGCCCGGGCGAGAAACTGATCGGTCGAAGCGAAATTCACGACATCTACGAAAAGTCGGGGCGGTCGGGCAGCATGCTTTTCATCGTCCACCGGATGACCTTCTCCAGCCCCCAGGACGAAATCAAATCAATCGTCGATTGGCGGATGGTCGTTCGAGAGAAGCCCACGCAGAGCAAGGAGGCTTGAGATGACACCGAAGCAATTCGATGATCTTGAATTTGGCGACGAAATCGAGACGGAGTTGGATGTGAGCATGGACCAGGTCGTTCTCTTCACTGAAGCGACCGGTATGAAAGTGGATCGATTCCTGAACCACGAAGCGGCACGCAAACAGGGGCTTCCGAGCGCGATCGTCCCGGGAATCATGAGTCAGGGGTTGCTGACGGCGGCGGTTAATGGCTGGATTGCCGACGGCGTGATCGAGTCGGTCGACACGATCTTTCGTGCGCCCTTGCAGGTCGACTCGAGCGCAACCTGCAAGATTGTTATCACAGACATGGACGAGACTGCGCGCAAGCTCGAACTCGACCTCGTCATCGTCAACGAGGCAAAAGAGACGCGAGTGCTCGGCACTGCTCGCGTACGCTGCTGATCTAGATGGAAGCCTGAAGAAAGGCCTGCGAGACCCTAAGGCTGCCAGTCTCGGACGGTCGCTTCGGCTCGAATCAGATCTTCCTGTTTGTCGTTGGTTGCTTTCAGCTCAAGATCCGCGTGTCGTACGCCGCCTTCCTCGTAGACCTTCGTCACGCGCCCATGACACAGAACCGTATCGTCGGCCCAGATCCGAGATGTGAACTTGATCGAATAGCGTCGAATACTGGTCGGTCCGAACCACTCGCTGGGAACGCGGCCCAGGACGCCGGCCGTATACATGCCCATGCCAAAGACGGTTGGAAGCCCGGCCTTCTCGGCAAAGGTCTGGTCGTGGTGGATCGGGTTGAAGTCTCCGCCCGCGCCGGCATACCGGACAAAGCTGGATCGATTCACGTCTTTCATTTCAAAGCTGTATTCGTCACCGACTTTGACTTGGTTCCAGATTTTTTCACGCATTAGTCTTTCACAACCCCCGCCGTCTGAATAAGTGTGTTGAATATGCGAAGCACGATCTCTCCCGCCTTGTCGCGCCAGATCATTTCGTTCCGGATGAACTTCATCGTTCCACCTCGGCGTCCTTCTTTTTCCCAACTCGTCGTCTCGCCGGGTTCGGAATGGAGCTCGTCGCCCGCGAAAATCGGGCGCTCGAAGACCAGCTCTTGCCCGCCATGAAGTAGGAATCGAAGATCGAGCCCTTTCATACTCATCCCCTGCGCATTCGGGTCGGGGAAGAAAGCAGCCGCGGAGGAAAAGGTCGGCGGGGCGACGACGGAGGGCAGACCGGCGGCCAGCGCCGCATCCAGATCGTGATAGAGGGGGTCATCATCCAATAGGGAATTGGCAAACTCGTGAATCTTTCCGCGTTCGATTGGAAAGCCTGGAGGGTGGATATGGGCCATTGGGTTCTCTCCTCTTGGGCCGCGAGGGGCCCCTCTCGATGGTTGCGGATGCGCTTTCGCTCCGTTGCCCATCATATACTAATGTTGTGCATCAGCAACGGCAACGGTAGCATGAGAATCGCACAGGGCCTACTGAAGAGTCCTCCGGCATTGGGGAATTGGACCGCATGAGCATCAAGGACAAGACCGCAATCATCGGTATCGGAGAGACCGAGTACGTGCGTGGTGCAAAGCGTGGATCGGTCGACATGATGCTTGAGGCAGCCCGGATCGCGATCGACGATGCCGGTCTTCTCCCGAAAGAGATTGACGGGATCATTCCTCCGCCCGTCCAGCTGACCGCCGAAGAAGCGGCTGCCAATCTGGGTATCGAGGATCTTCGTTATGCGGTGACCGTGAACATGGGGGGTGCCAGCCCGACCTCGGCCATTCAGAGTGCGGCCATGGCCGTCGCCAATGGCGTCGCCAAGAACGTTCTCGTCCTGGTTGGCTGGCTGGGATATTCCGCGATGCGGCCCAAGCCCGGGGTGATGCGCGAGAACCTGAGCATCGCCGCCATGCGTCGAGCCGTCGCCGGTCACTACATTCCATACGGCGTGACGGCCCCTTCCCAGATGTACGCCTGGATCGCCCAGCGACACATGAAGACGTATGGAACGACGCATGAAGACATGGCCGCCGTGGCGCTTGCCTGCAA
>JAJDEK010000161.1 GCA_029259875.1 Planctomycetaceae bacterium | reverse complement strand
GAAATCCCTGTTATTTTACGGCGTGGTTTGATCATACTGGTGGGGTCATAGGTTGCTTCTGGCATTTGGCAGTTCCTTCCGATATATTCTAAATTGTGATGAATCATAGTTAATCGACTATCAGGATACCAAACTGACGCTCAATCTTGGAGGCATTCATGACTTTTCGACACAGAGTTTTTTATGCTCTTTTTTTTACACTCTGTTCTGTTTATTCCGGTATCGGAGTTGTGGATGCTGCTCCTGAACAGAAACAAAAACCAAATATTCTGTTTTTATTCACTGACGATCAACGCGCGGATACAATTCACGCGTTAGGGAATGATCTCATTCAGACACCAAATCTGGATCAGCTTGCGCGAAGTGGATTTGTTTTTAACAATGCTTATTGTCTGGGTAGTAATTCCGGTGCCGTTTGTGTTTGTAGTCGTAATATGTTGCTCAGTGGACGCACCTACTTCCGTTGGACCGGACGTTATGCTTCAGCAAAGAAACCCAATTTTCCAGAGTCTATGAAAGAGGCGGGCTACTTCACTTACCACCATGGAAAAAAAGGTAATACGGCTTTAGAGATTCATAAAAAATTCGACCAGTCTCAATATTTGAATGATCAGCAAGCCCGGATGCTGGGACAACCTGGAAAAGAAATCGTAGATAACGTCGTTCAGTTTTTACAATGGGAGCGAGACGAAGAGCCCTTTTTTATGTACCTCGCGTTTTCCTGTCCGCATGATCCGCGTGTTGCTGACCAGGAATATATGGATCTCTACAGTCGCAAAAAAATGAAGCTGCCGAAAAATTATCTCCCTTTGCATCCGTTTAATAATGGGGAGCAGCTGGTTCGTGATGAACTACTGGCTGGTTTTCCCAGAAGCAAAGCAGAAGTTCGAAAACATCTGCATGACTACTATGCTGACATTACCGGGCTTGATGCCCAGATTGGTCGAATAATAAAGGCTCTCAAAGAGAATGGAGAATACGACAATACGGTGATCATTTTCTCTTCTGATCATGGACTGGCGATGGGCAGTCATGGGTTGATGGGAAAACAAAGTCTCTACGAACATAGTATGAAATCACCGCTGATTTTCAGTGGTCCGGGAATCCCCAAAGGCAGTAGTGATGCGTTAGTTTATCTCTACGATATTTATCCGACTGTCTGCGAAATGGTGGGAACGAAAATCCCGGAGGGACTGGATGCGGAAAGTATCTGGCCTGTAATCGCAGGTAAACAAACAAAAGTCCGGGATACACTATTTACGTCTTACAAAGAGGGACAACGGTCTGTCCGCGACAAAAGATGGAAGTTGATTACGTACCCGCAGATTAATAAGTCGCAACTGTTCGACCTGGAGAATGATCCAGAGGAAACCAAGAATTTATTCGATCAATCGGCTAGCCAACCTCATGCAAACCGACTATTGACAGAAATGAAAGCCTGGCAGAAAAAAGTAGGGGATACGAGCCCGCTCGCATCTGTTTCACCTCAAGATTCCACATTTAAAGTGCCCACACCTGCGGAGCTTGAAAAGTTGAAGCGACCTCGAAAATCCAAAAAGAAGAAAACGAAAAAACAATAATTGCAAGCGAGAAAAAACTTAATGATATCTGAAGAACGTCCACCGATCCGTTTAGACCAGTTTTTGAAACAGCAGGGCGCAGTGGGAACGGGAGGACACGCCAAGGTTGCTATCCAAGCGGGAGAGGTCACTCTCAATGGCGCTGTGGAAACGAAACGCCGCAAACAATTATCACCGGGAGATATCGTTGCTTATGCCGGTGAAGAGTGGTGCGTTGGGTAACTCAAGACTGCTGATTACTTTGTGCTATTTTGGCGGAAATTAAAGAAGCCACCCACAATAGCGACACACGCAATCAAGATGAGATAATCTGTGAAGGTTGCATTATCCCAGATACCAAGAAAGTAATGAATCCAGCCATCGATCCAGAGTTCCATCAGAAGTCCCCCCGTTACTGGCCCGTCACGAAATGTTGTATGAGTAATTCTACCTTCTATTCGAGTTCATGTCGGATATTAACGGGAATGACGCATATACGACCGTTGATGGTTGTTTTTTAGAAACGGGGAATCTGTTTTCGTGACTCGATTTTTTGGGCTGCTTCCACCAGATCCAAATCGTGAGGCGTCAGTTTTTGGAGCTGTAATAATGTTTCCTCTGCCTCAGGAATCAGGGAATAAAACTGCTGATACTTGAGCAATAACTTCAACAGTTGTGGCTTGTTGGGAATCAATGTATTCGCCCGTTCCATTAAATAGAGTGCTTTTCCTGGAACGCCATTCTGTTCATAAGACTGCGCTAAAACAAGCATTTCCGGCAGAACAGACTTCAGTTGTTGTGCTATTTTATCATCATGGTTCTTTTCCAGATTTTTTAAAAGAGTTTCTATTTTTTCTTCTCGTTCCAGCATTTGTAATAATGTCTGTGCATCAATTCCACCTAGTTTGATAGCGGATTGTAATTCCTGAACTGCATCGGCTTTACAATCTTCAGCAAGATAGACTTTCGCCAGGAGCGTATGTAATTCCACCTGAGCTTCGCCATAAGGCGGATCTTTTTTAATCGCTTCCACGAGAATCTGTTCTGCCCGTTTAATGTGTGATAAACGGAAGTAAGTTCTTGCCAGTTTTATATCTTTGTGCTCAACTTGACGGTCTGTTTGTTGTTTACCGTTAGAATTGTAGCGGGCTTCCAATGAATCGTGCGCAAGATTGATTCCCTGTACCAAATCACGGCGGAGCATTTTTTGGTCGGGCATGCCGAACGCACGCTCGAATTCGCGAATGGCTTTCTGGTAACGTTTGGTTTCTAGATACGACCAAGCCAACAGGTTCGTCAGTCTGACGTCTTCCACCTTTTGTTGTTGCAAACTTTCTACGTATTCAATCAATTCAGCATAGCCTCTTGATTCGAATAGCTGTTGCGTCAAAGCGACTTGAAAGGAAAGTCGATGTGGAAACTTTTCAATGGCTTTACGGGCTATCTCAAGTGAATCACCCGCGTTCCAGTATTCGTGCCGAATGGTTCCACTACGATTGGGTTCTAATTTCAGAATCATGACACCCTGTTTGTCATAAACGGGAGTCATCTGATAGACAAGATCCTGATCAAGAAGATGCCAGGGAAAGGCGGAAACGGTTTCTCGATCGAAGGAAACCAGATAATTAGCAGAAAAATTTTGTATTTTCTGATGTAGTTTCTCCGCATTGGTTGTTTCAAAAAAATCGAGCGACTGATATCGATGCCCGGTTGTAGCGACGTCCGCACGTCTTGTAATGAGACGACTATCAGGTAAAGTATTCTGCTTGATCCAATCGCCGGCTGCCATCCAGTTACTGAATTGATTTGGGGGTAACTGGTCCGTATAGAATTGATCCGGATGAGTGACCATTTGCAAATTGGCATTCACCAAACGGTAATCTGTCTTAACCTGCATGCCTCCAAAAAATACTAAGCAGATCGAGAATGCAACAATCAACGCTTTACGGGTTTGAGGTCGCGAGACTTCGATATGTTGCGCGAAGGCATTCCAACCAGAAGGTACAAAAGCAAGGACGACTGGTACTAGTGGAAGAGTAAACCGCTGTTGAATCCAAGGCCATAGTGAAAGCATCCCCAGGCTGAGAATGACATACCAGAGAGCGGCGGTCCCCCCTTGGTTGCGACGTTTCATCATTCCATATGTTGAGAGAATAAGAATGAGCCCCCCCAAAGTCAGATAGAGCCAGATCGGACCGGGAAGCAAACCATTTTCATCCAGAATCATTCTCGAATAACGAGGTGCAGCGCCAGGCATATCAGGAAACAGTTTCTGGCAGAAGCTTTCAAAGTGAATCAAACATCTTTGGAATATACCAACCAGCGTTCCCAGAATTCCCTGTGATTTGATTTCTTTCAACGCGATTGAAGTATATCCACTCTTTTCCAGTGCGGAATTTCGATACATCCAGATACCCGAAGCCAGCAAAGAGCAAGCAACGCCTACTAACCAAGGCCAACGTTTGCGGCGGACAACAGCCCATAAGCCGACAGCCAAGACCAAGGCGATACCAATGGTTCTGAGGAACGGCAGAAAGATCAGTAGGCTTGTAAATACAATCAAGTCTTTCTTGGCGAGTTGATCCTGTCGAATTGCCAGCAGATAGAAAATTCCCAGCGAACAAGCCATGAATGGGATTTCGCTCATGACGAGTGTGGAGAAAAACAGGGTGTAGGGATTGATCACAAATAGGCCTGTAATCAACAATGCTGGCCAATAAAGACTGATTGAGGAGTGGTTTTCAAGTCCTGACGGAGCTTCTTGTAATTTACGAATGTACTGATAGAGCAGCATAATCAGAGCCAATGCCGCGAGTAAGACAGTCGTTTTGGCTAATAAAACATTGTAGGGAGCGATCAACGCCGCTGGTGTTAACAGTACCGACATACCGGGGGGGCGGTGTGCATATAATGGTTCACCGGGTGTATCGATTTCTCGATAACCGGAACCATTGGCAATCGATTTCGCCATCATCACATAGCGGGCACTATCGGGTGTGAAAAAATAGAGCTGATTCCACCGCGCCACAGCCATGCACGAAAAGATCACAAGTAAGACGATGATGCCTGCTTTATGTGATCGAAGTACAGATTGAGCGATGACTTTCATTAAGTAAACCGAACTAAAAAAGACTGTGCGAAGGAAGAGAACTTTAGCGGTAATGTAATGAGAAGAGCAATTTTTATTCCTCCCTGCAAAATGACAGTAGAGACTTGAGAATGGTATGCAAGACGTTTCAGGATAGGATGGTACTGCAGATTGTAGAGGTTTCAGAAAGCAATACAGGGGTGGTTTTTGAGAAGAAGGCTCTATTCAGCGAATTCCAAAATTCCTAAAATGATGTCGAAAGACAACAGTGTTGATTTTATGAAACAAGCTCCAAATTTTTTTACAGCCAGCCAGCCGTTGCATTTTGAAGCAAATTGTTTCACAATTCGAGCCGCTCGGCTCAACATAGCGATACCCAAATCGATCGTTATGTATTTCAATGGAAGAATGACTTCAGCAAACTAATTAATCAGGTATTTATCATGGATGACAGTATGTTTCTCTCGCTAAAACAATCTTTAGAGACTGTTGAGGAAACAGATCAACTCATTTCCTTCCTGGATTCTCAGGAGACGTTTTCTTTCCCGGCTTTGGAAAATGGCCTCTTTCCCGCAGCGATTGCTCACGAGTCGACGGGATACCAGAGCATCTGGATAAGAGATAATATTCACATTGCGCATGCGTTATTCGCTGTCGGCAAAGAGAAGCCGGCTTGTCAAGCAATGACGACTTTGACAGATTATTTCATCAAACACAGAGACCGCTTTGATGACATGATTTCCGGAAAATATAAAGCGACGGAAATCAGGAAACGTCCCCACATCCGTTTTGATGGGAATACGCTTGCGGAAATTGATGAAAAGTGGGCCCATGCTCAAAATGATGCTCTGGGGTATTATGTCTGGTTATATAGTCTGTTGTTAGTGCAAGGAAAGTTGACGCCTACTCACGAATCAGTGGAACTATTGGCAGCGTTTGTACGTTATTTCGAGAAGATCCGTTTCTGGGAAGATGCAGACAGCGGTCACTGGGAAGAGGCCCGCAAGATTGAGGCCTCCAGCATTGGTACGGTCGTCGCTGCATTAATGATGTTGAAACGTTATCTGGATCAAAGTGAAAACTGGAGTCATTTTACTTTTGGCAAAAAACGCGTTCCGTTTGAGCTGGTGAATGATTTAATTCAGCAGGGGCAATCAACGCTGTCACAAATTCTTCCCGCAGAGTGCGTTCAGGCCGACCCTTTGCTTTCTAGAAAATATGATGGTGCCCTGTTGTTTTTGATTTATCCTCTCGGGTTAGTTCAAGATGAGATGGCTGAAACCATTGTGGATGATGTCAAAACACATCTGATGGGCGAGTATGGAATTCGCCGTTACTTAGGAGATTCCTATTGGTGTGCTGACTACAAGGAGATGTTCAGCGAAGACGACAGAACCAGTGACTTCAGTGAAGACCAGGCAAAGAGAGATCAACTGTTGAAACCAGATCAGGAAGCGCAGTGGTGTATTTTCGATCCTATACTATCTGTGATTTACGGACAGCGATTTCTGAAATTAGACAACACTGACGATTCTCAAAAACAACGCTTCCACCTGGACCGTTCACTCAATCAGCTCACGACGCATGAATCAGCCTTTGGT
>JAJDEK010000017.1 GCA_029259875.1 Planctomycetaceae bacterium | reverse complement strand
GCACTTGGAAATGCAATTCCACTGTTCATATCAGAAATTTGAGGTTCGCCGTTTTCGTCCACAACAATTTTGCCATCGGCGTCATGTTTGACTTCAACTTGAATTGTGCTGTGACGGAAACCAATTTCAACAATGTCGATTTGTCGTTCACGTCCGTTGATGGGATAGTTACCGGGCGGTAGAACATTTTTCTGAACACCCTTTTTAGCCCCAGTGGCTGGATTTTCAGACAACTGTGTGACAACACCAACGTAACCGGTGGGAATTTCAACCCATCCAGCAACTTTATTTGATTGACCAGATGTAAAATCGACTCGCTTTTTCACTTCAACTGTGTAACCGTATGGATTGATTCTATATCGCCCGGGATGCAGCACTTTGCGGAGCACACCTTTGTGTTTCGTCGTTCCGATGTCGCCGTCCACAAGGAAGTTTGCCCCTTCAAGGTTCTTTCCCAGCTTGCAGGTGACTTCACCAATTTCTCCAGGTTTGATTACAATGTCATCAACAATTTTGCGTTCCCACCAAATCGGGCAGTAAAAGTGTCTTCCAGGGCCGCGTAGTTCGGCTTGAACACCCATCTGTCCCTCTTCGGCCCACATGCCAGGTTCAGCTTTGTTTCGACTTCCAAAGATGAGCGGCCCTTTGTAGCGAAGCTGAAGGCTTTGCCCTTCTTTGACGTAGATGCGATCAACGGTCCAATGGAATCCGATTCCTAAAACTAACAGTAGTGCTATTAAAGTGGAGATGATTGTGACTATGATTTTGCTCATGAGTTTTCTCCTTATGAGAATTGTTTTGTGTTACAACGGACCTGTTTATTTGTTTGAGGGTTTCGGGACGACAGGACGCGGCGCTACCTGTCTATCATCCACAAAATTATCAAACACTCTCATTAAAGGAGAATCCGCTGTGTTGGTCATGATGTTCTTGAAGCCCGGAGCGAGCTTTTGGTAGAGGACATAACGACCAAATCCTGATCCATCTCCACCGAATGCCTCCACTGACCGTTTCCAACCAGCTGCATCTGCGATGTTCTCAAACCCGATCACTGCTGCTTCAGCACGTGTTTTGGCGAGAATCGCCAAGGCTTTGTCTTTAGCAGCATCGAGTTCTTCTTGAGCAACTTCTTTGTCTCGTTCCGCATGTTCTAGAGCAACTCCCTGTTCCTGCTTAGCCAGCGTGATTTTCTTAATGATCTCACGGTCGGCCGTAACAAGATCTTTTTTCTGTTCGATCAACGCTGTCTCCGTGGCTAACACACCTTCTTGCTCTTTTTGTAATGTTTCCTGTTTGTATTGACCTTTCTTTTGAACAGCGATTTCTCGATCACGAAGCGGTCCAGCGATTGCTTCTGGTGGTGTGATCGTGGTGATCAGAGCTTGTACAATTTCGATGCCTTGCTCTTTACAAGTTTCGGTAATCTTTGTTTGAAATTCTTTTTGGAATGCGGCGCGGGTTTCTCCGCCGATGAATTCACGAGCACTGGTATTGGAACCTCGTAAACGACAGAAAGCGCGCGCGTTAGGCATGATGACCTTGTTGATGATTTCTTCAGCGATTGCTGTTGAACCAACCTTGTCATTTGAATCATCATTATAGGTGACATAAGTTTGGGCCGCGGTTTCAGGAATCACCCGAAACTCGATCACACCATCGAGCGTGATTGGGAAACCGTCCTTACTGGGAAACATCATATCACCACCTTCGGACAAGTCGAATCTCAGAGATCGCGTGTCGATGGCATTGATGCGAATCGTATAGGGATTCAAGTAATACGTACCTTCGTCCAATGTTGCCTCTTGTGGGCCACGATGATTGGCGGCGACCAGTAGCTGATTGGGATCTTCAGGCATCGGGCCAGCAAGATCGGTTATGATCCCTTTAAATCCCGCAGGAATCACTTTGGGTTTCCAAAGTTCGATAATTTCGATGTAGTCGCTTTTTAGTCGCGGATTGCCGATCGGTTCCTTTGTTTCTCTATCGATCACAATGGCATTAATCGCATATCGACCGGGCTTGATGACTTCTTTGATAATACCTTTGTGGGTTTCGCTGGTTGACATGAAATCGCCGGGTGGCAGATCGTCGCCATACATGCGAATTCGAACACCCATCGAGTCCGCTGGAATTTCAACCATGGGATAAACTTCCCAGTGCCAGTTGTAGCAGTTGTAAAAGTAGCGCCCTTCTGGCAGTAATTCACGCTGTAAGCCTTTGTGAACGGCTTCTTTCAAAGTAGCGTCTGGCGAGATTTCTTGATCATTCGTGAGATCAATTCCGGTCTTTCTCGTTAAGACGGCAAAGTGTTTTGCGGGCACGTCAATTCGAAATTGTGAATACACGACGTAACCACCAACTACCAGAATTAACCCTCCCAGAAAAAGTCCGGTCACTCCAAATTTGATCAAAAGATTTTCGGATCTTGGATCATACTTTCTCATATCTGGTCCTCTCGTCTAGTTTGTGTCGGCTTTTGTAAATAATAGGGACAGCCTTAGCTGTACTTAGCCGATGATCGTGACGTTATTAAGATTTTCGTCACTGGCGATGTGAGCTATCAAAGTTCCACATGTTTTTAGCAGCTAGATTTTTTCATGTTCTGAAGAAATCGTACACCAGTGGGAAACAATTCCAGCGTTATTTAAGTCTAATGCAACTGATAATCGTATTTAGACTCAATGTGATCATCTATAGCCCTGTGTTGTAAAGTGGGTGATATCAACGATTTCGCATTAATCAAGTTAGAAAATGATAAGAATATTATTATTGAAAACGTAAAACGGCTCAGGTAGATCAAAAAACCTGGTCAGATCGTAAGAGATTTGAAAAGGTTTATCGCTGTTCCTAAAGAAAAGTAGACGCTTCATTTAGGTTATGCCACTTGCCGACCAATCCCAGTCGAGTACATCACATAGACCGACCTGTCAGCAAGCCATAGCGAGAGGAAACACGCGATCGATCATCCCGCCGCCACCGAGTGGACTCCTTTCTGCGTGAAAATCATTTTTTTCGATACTGAATTTCTCTGCGCCTGCGAATCTGAGTACTATAAAACCCACTGGTTTCAGCAAGATTTCCAACAGCGCCACAAAAACCGATTCCCAATCTTCACTACTTTTTGTACCCAAATTGCCCCTGCCAGCGCCAAAACCAGACCACAGTTGGTCACGCATTGACCAACCCTCGGACAAAACTGCGCAAATAATAAACTTGCCTACCCCACCCCATTTGCAACGGTTGCCGAAACTCAACCAACAAACCTTCCACCAACCAGAACACAAACGCAACAACATAAAAATCAAACACCACATCACAGAACTCCCATCCCTGACAATCAAATAAAATCAATGACGCAGCAAGAACAAACACTCGCACACAGACAAGACAAACCCCGCGCAAAAAGATTCTATCCGATATCACCCAACACCGCGGAGATGAAAAACCGGCAGTGGTGATGAAAGAGCAGTGAGCGAAATGGCAAGAAGGTCTGACTTGATATAAACATGGGGACTAGCTCATCGATAATGACCGCGAAACCGTTGGGAACCAACCATCATATTAAATTATAGAAATTAAGTCAGAAGACCAAAAATGATACTACAAGTTTAATTCCCTAAA
>JAJDEK010000160.1 GCA_029259875.1 Planctomycetaceae bacterium | reverse complement strand
GCTGTGCTTCGAATCAGCGCGAGTAATCGATTAAGACAGAGTATGCAGGACGTCAATTCCGCATTTGCTGCTGCCCGAATTCGCGCCATTGAGCAAGGGGTCAATTATCAGGTTTATTTTGAATTGGGTGGCAGCCACTACATAGTGGTTCCCGTTGATAAGGGATTATTAGGATTCGAAACCGACTCTTCTGATTCGCAACAAACTTCCAGCGGTCAGGCTGTGATCTCTCAAGAGCTTTCAGGGGATTTTGAATTTAGTGAAAACGTTGCCACAACAGTGACCGAACCAGCGATCCCATTTGAATGGCTGGCAAAACTTCCAGATGCCAAAGACTGGAAATGGATGGAATCATCTTTTCCAATCACCTTTTATCCTGATGGATCTGCCGCCTTTGATTTGAAACATGAGATTCTGGGGAAGGATCAAAAAAAAGTCGCCAGAATAGAACTACGAGGGCTGACAGGCAGTGCAAAGATTTCTTACAATCAGGAGACATCGCAATGAGAACTGTCAGGCTGATATCTCACACATCTACCAAAAATCGCACGGGACTCACTTTACTGGAAGTTTTGATTTCTCTGTCCATTTTTCTTGGCGCTCTAGCAGCGATCAGTCAATTAATTGGGATTGGTTCGCGGGCTGCACTACAAGCACAGCTTCGAACTCAGGCAATGATAAAATGTCAATCAAAACTAGCCGAGGTCTTAGCTGGCGTGCAACCGATGGAGTCGGTGTCTCTGGCTGCGATTGACGATGATAACGAGAACTGGAAATGGAGTTTGAATGTCGAACCCGGTACTTACGGGACTCTCTTAAAACTGACGGTCAGTGTGCAGTATTCTGGGGCCTCAGAGACTGTCGGGACCAGTTACCAGCTCACGCGACAGGTTCGGGATCCGGCTGAACTGCTGGATGCAGCCAATTCCGTTGAAGTAAGTAGTGACTCCGAGACGGAGGAATTTTGAATGCAAAAAGTGATTTCTCCGAAACGCGCCACTCCTTCGCAGGCATTGGGATTCACATTACTGGAAGTCATCCTGGCGATAGGACTGACAACGTTGCTGCTGGCCGCCATCTATTCTGCCCTCGATTTGTACTGGAAATATACAACCATTGGTCACGCGCAAGTGGAACGTGCCCAAATAGCTCGTGCTGTTTTTCAAAAAATCACACACGATTTACACTGTGTGACTTATGCACAACAAACAGTTGAGGAAGAGTCCACAGATACCTCAGAAGAGGACGATGAATCTGTCGAAATTCCGGTAACAAATCCGGATGAAGCTTATACGACTGGAAATATCGGTGTTTATGGCGACGCTCAGTCGCTCGTGTTGCACACCAGCCGCCCTGCACGGCAACCGATGTTCGTTTCACAAACGACTAGTGAAAATACTCTCGCTGGTTTTCAAAGTGATCTATTATCTATTTCCTATTTTCTTGCAGCCGCTGGCTCAGAAGGACTGCAAGGAGTTGTCGGCGATCGTTATCGCAGTGCTTCTGAAAACGGTGGTGAAGCACAGGGACTTGCTCGACTTGAGGGAGATCGATTAGCCATGACTAATGCGGATGAATCAGCGGATCTTGAACAATTGGCCGACCAATCGCAATTATTGGCGCGAGAAATTGATAACTTGCAATTTCAATATTTTGATGGAACTGACTGGTTAGATGTTTGTGATAGTATTGAAGAGGGCACAGTCCGCCAAGCGGTGAAGGTTACTATTGGCTTTCGAAGCGATGACGCTCAGGGAGTCATGAAATCGATTAATGGCAAAATCAACGGCTACGAAAACACTTACAGCATGGTGATTGCGCTGCCCCTGGCTTTGCCCGCAATCTTACAGACATCAGAACAAGAGGCTGATGCGTTTTAAGAGTGACTCATAAGAGTTTTGAAAAATGCAACGACAATATTCACATCACGATCACAGACAAACATTTTCTGGTCGAGAAATAATGTTAAAATTGCGCGCAGGCAGCACTCTGTTAGTAGTGTTGGTAGTTGTGGTCATGCTCAGCTTGGGAGCGTATACGTTTTCGGAACTGATGATCGTTGAAATGGAAGCGGCTAATATTTATGGGCGTTCTTTGCAATCACGGGAATTGGCACTCTCTGGTATCGAACAGGCGGCTGTTTATGTGGGAGACCGATCAGAAATTGATGATTGGAACTCCTATCATAATCCGGAACAGTTTCAGAGTATCAATTTAGTACCGGGAGAAATATCACGAACTAGCGGTTTTTTCAGCGTTGTGGCTCCTGTGGTTACAGATTCTGAATCACAATCCATCCGCTTCGGTTTGATGAATGAATCAGGAAAACTGAATTTGAATATTCTGGCGAATGAAGAAGTCGAAGAAGAATATGAATCAGAATTCGATGCGGAATTAGATATAGAAGTCGATGATGCCGTGGATCGCTTAATGTATATTCCGAACATGACTGAAGACATCGCTGCCGCAATCCTCGACTGGATTGACGAGGATGACGAAACAAGATCTTTCGGAGCAGAGAGCGACTATTATGAAACACTCGAATCATCTTACTCTGCCAAAAATGGGCCATTAGAATCATTAGATGAACTCTTGCTGGTGCGTGATATCACACCGGAATTGCTCTACGGCGAAGATACAAATCGGAATGGAATTCTCGATCCTAACGAGAACGATGGCGAGTCGACATTGCCCATTGATAATGCCGATGGTGTTCTGGACCCCGGTTGGTCAGCTTTCTTTACAGTTCACAGTCGTGAGATCAACATTCGCCCAGATGGCTCAGAGAAAATTAATGTGAATGCAACGATGTTGACAGAGCTGTATGATGAATTGGAAGCAGAACTCGGTCCTGATGAAGCTCGATTCATTGTCGCTTATCGAACAAGCGGTCCGGTTCCGACATTAAGTGATCTGGATTCAGGCGACATTTTAGGGAGCACTGTGGGAGGGGGAATAAGTGAGGAAGAGGCCCTCAACGAGTTAGCCGTCGGAATTGCCAAAGCAATTTTTTCGGAAGAGGGAGTGACTGTCACACGTGCGGGACTCGACTTATCGGCCGGAGGAATCTACACCATTAATTCCATCTTTGATCTGATTGGATCTGAAGTCGAAACCGAAATTGACGGAACAAAGACAACACTCGTGAGTCCCTGGTCAGCCGACCCTGCTGCTATGACAGCGGACTTACCGATCCTGCATGACATTCTCACGACAAGTAAAAGCCAGTTTATCGAAGGGCGAATCGATCTAGGGCAGGCACGCTTGGAAACTCTTCTGGGAATACCTGAAATGGACGAAGATTTAGCCAATTCGATCGTAAATTCCCAAATGACTGGTACAAACGGAGCGCCATCCACAGAAATCAGTCAGGCACGACAAACAACGGGATGGCTTGTGATTGAGGGATTAACGACAATAGAACAAATGAGAAAACTGGCTCCCCATGTTAACAGCGGCGGTGATGTATTTCGTGCCCAGTCGCTTGGATATTATGGAAAGGGAGGACCGGCCACACGGGTGGAAGCCATCATTGATGGAACATTCATTCCACCACGGATCACATACATCCGCGATTTAAGCAATCTGGGAGCCGGATATCCTTTGTCAATACTACAAGGGAGTTGGGAAGCATGGCTCGGTGAATGAATTCATTGGTAGAACGAACTTGAAACTGAATTTTTGAAAAGCGTATTATGGCAGACTATCTGGCACTCAATTGGGAAAAGTCGGAACTCTCAGGTGTTGAAGCGCACGTGAGTGGTTCGGTCATTTCGGTGAAACGTTCATTTCATATTGTCTGGCCCAATGAATTGAATCCTTCGCAGGATCCGATTTCAGCCGGCAGTTGGCTGAAGAATGAATTTTCACGTTTGAAAATTTCGGGAAAAAACGTGCTGATTTCTTTCCCTCGTCATGACTCCACAATTCGTGTGTTGGAAATCCCCAATGTTCCCCTAGAGGAAGTGCCGGAGATTGTTCGATTTCAGGCGGCAACAAAGTCTTCAGTTCCTCTCGGCCAATTGTTGCTCGATCACTTACTGCTGCCTGCTCAAGAGGGAAAAGAGACGCGTGATGTATTGGTTGCGAGTATCGTAAAAGAACTGCACGACCAGGCTGTAAATACATTTCAGTCAATGGGCATGGATGTCATTTCGACGGGGGTCAGTGCGATCTCTACTGCCGAATGGATAGCACACGTTGATACCGGTAATATGTCTGTGCCCACATTGATTGTGAATCAAGTAGACCATCATCTGGAAATGTCACTAGTCAACAATCGGCAATTGCTGTTTACCAACTCAACGTCGATGACTTCTGAGGATCGTGATGCTACAGAACAGGCGATGATCACAGAAATCAATCGTTTTCTATTAGCCAGCAGTTCACAACTCGCTGGACAAAAAACAAAACAAATTTTTCTGATTGGCAAACAGGAACTGCAGCAATCTTTCTCTACGAAATTAGGGGAACGATTTAATTGTGTTGTTGAAGTCATTGATCCATCACTCAGTATCGGAGCTGCTTCCAGTGACTCTAATCCACTGAAATATCCTGGAGTTTTGGCCGGGCCAATGGGGATGTTATATTCCCACGTGCAAAAGAGAATGGAAGTCGTGGATTTTTTGAATCCACATAAAGCAGAAGTAAAGCCGGATCGTCGTAAACTGCAGATCGGTTTAGGAGTCGCAGGAGTAGTATTGATATTCATAACAGCTATGTTTATGACACAGCGTAGTGTGTCTGATCTGGATGATCAAATTGTCGAACGGCAGAA
>JAJDEK010000159.1 GCA_029259875.1 Planctomycetaceae bacterium | reverse complement strand
GATAAAGTAAATACAGATGTCAAAAATAAGCAAGCGCCCCTCAATCAGATTTCAGACTTGTATCGGGACGCGATCCATATGAAAACTGATAGCGGCCGTTATTTGATGCACAACGCAATGCGACACGCCATGGGGCAGCCTCGTTCTGACAAGGGGTATGAAAAAACAGACCCGAAAATGAAACAGTACCTGAATCAGGTTCTGGATAGCTTGAAGTAATGGGCTTGTTTTCTGCTTCTATCAGTCAGCGTAGTTCGACAATTCCGAAATCAGCTTCTGCTTTTCCGATTCGGAGAGAAACGCCGATTCGAACGAATTCCGGGCAAGCTTTACCAGTTGATCGCGCGAAAGATGAAATGCCTCTTGGACGGCGAGAAAGTTTTCATTGACATAACCGCCGAAGTAAGGCGGATCGTCTGAATTAATGCTGACGATCAAACCAGCATCCAGCATTCGTTTCAATGAATGTTCGGGCATGGTTTTGAAAACACAAAGCCTTATGTTAGAAAGCGGACAGACCGTTAAGGGAATTTGTTCTTGCGCAAGCCGCTCGACTAGTGCCGCATCTTCCATGCAGCGCACGCCATGATCGATTCGTTCTGCGTGGAGCAGGTCTAACGCTTCAGTGATATATTCTGGCGGTCCTTCTTCGCCCGCATGGCACACAACTCGAAAGCCTTGTCGGCGGGCTTCTGCGAACACATTTACAAATTTGGACGGGGGATGTCCCATTTCCGAAGAATCCAAGCCGACGGCAACGATTTGCTCGCGAAAAGGAAGCGCCTGTTGCAGTGTCTGTATTGCTGATTCCTCAGATAAGTGGCGTAAGAAGCTGAGGATTAATTGAGAAGAGATTCCGAATTCGGTTTGTGCCTGTTTGAGAGCCGCTGTAATTCCATTCAACGCCGTTTCGAAGGGAATGTCACGGTCAGTATGCGATTGGGGATCGAAGAAAATTTCGGTATGTCGCACATTTTGTGCAGCCGCCTTTTTCAAATACGCCAGCGTCAGGTCATGGAAGTCTTCTTCAGTGCGAACGACACTAATTGAGGCGTAATACAGATCGAGAAACGACTGGAGATCCTTGAAATTGTAAGCAGCTCGCATCTCTTCAACAGACTGAAAGGGAATAGCAATTCCGTTTTTTTCAGAAAGTTGAAAGGCCAACTCAGGTTCCAGAGTTCCTTCAATATGCAGATGCAATTCTGCTTTTGGTAATCCGGCAATAAAGTCATCCATTATCTTATCTCCATTATAATGCTGATTCAGCAAGAAGTTGATGCAAGCGACATCCTAGCCCCCAGAACAGGATTGTCAACATCTGCAATACTGATGAAATCGATTGTTGTTGTGAAGGAATGTTGTAGTACAAGTTGAGACGATCGAGTGATTACAAAGTTATAAAGATAAAGTTATAAAGATATTGAGGACATGTCGAAGACCGCATTATTAAGCTCATTCACAAGCTAATGGAACCGTAGAGTGTGATTCATATTTCGACTATGAATGAAGCGAATAATTTTTCTTATCAAAAGAGGGGCTACTATTTTTCCCCTGAAGGTTTCAATTAAATGATTGAACTTGCAAAAATTTCTTAAACGTCTTGGTTCATCTCAGCGTAATAATGTTTGAGAATTGTGTTGATCATTGGATCGAAAATCGTAGCGAATCCAGTCTGTCCAATTGGCTGAGTAACATTTCGTTCAGGATTCTTCGCTTCACTTTAGAGGAATCTATTCTTGTTTAGCGATGTTTTGCTAACTGGTTGTCTGGTATTAACTTACCGGCTTTGAGATCTTGGTTCCTAAAGGGGCAGATTCTTTTACGTTCAAGATTGCTATTGTCTCGATATGAGAGGTGGGAAATAATATAAGTGTTCGGAGAATAGTTTAGTCACTTTACATTCCTGTGTGGCATACTTTGAGCACTAGTGAGTCACGTCCACACAATAATCCCAATTTTACAATTTGGTGTTGGCCATGGATGGTCTTGGAAATACCCTCATCACAAATTTATGTTTGTATGCGGGAACTATCCCTGCGCAGTGTGTGTCTAAATTCATGCAATACTTCCGTCATTGTGAAAGGCTGTAGCGCTTTAAAGCATTCTTTTAATTAAATCACCTCGAACTTATTGGCCTACTATGCGGCCTGCCAAAGCGCACGCCGCTACGCCAGGAGGAGGAGTCCCATGGAAAATGGTCGATCAATTTTAAATCAGATCTCTGGTCAGCTTAATTCTGAATCATTTCAGCAAGAACATTGGCAAGGGAGCTTCGATGAGTACCTTGATCTTGTTCGAGAAGAGCCCAAAGTGACGCGAACAGCGTTCCAAAGAGTTTTTGACATGGTCATGAGCTATGGAACTTATCCCGTTGAAGGTAAAAAGAGCCTGATTCGCTATCGCTTTTTTGATGACCCCGTCAATGGAGGCCGTGATGGAATCTTCGGCCTTTCCAAACCGTTGATGGAACTGGTCAATGTGTTCAAATCTGCCGCACTAAAATATGGCAGCGAACGTCGTGTCTTATTGTTACATGGACCCGTAGGAAGTTCAAAAAGTACGATTGCACGTCTATTGAAGCAGGGATTAGAACGCTATTCTCGCACCGAGGAAGGCGCACTCTATAGCTTCGGTTGGAAAGAAGAGGATGGTTCCATTCTCTGGGATCCCATGAATAGTGATCCTTTGCAGTTAATCCCCTTAGAGAATCGTCAGGAAATATGCGATTATCTGAATACGGGCCGCGATGCCAACAAAGTGTCCGATTACATCGTCGAAATTGTAGGCGAAGTATGCCCATTGAGCCGCTTCATGTTCAATGAAAAATTGAAAGCCGCTAATGGGGACTGGACCAAAGTGATGGAGCAAGTCGTCGTTAAACGCATCATCTTTTCAGAACAGGATCGAATTGGAATTGGAACATTCCAGCCTAAAGATGAGAAGAATCAGGATTCTACCGAATTAACGGGCGATATTAACTACCGTAAAATCGCGCAATATGGCAGTGAAAGTGATCCACGCGCATTCAATTTTGATGGTGAGTTCAACGTATCCAACCGTGGTCTCATCGAATTTATCGAAGTGTTAAAGCTGGATGTGGCGTTTCTGTATGACCTGCTTGGTGCCTCTCAGGAACACAAGATTAAACCGAAGAAGTTTGCGCAAACGGATATTGATACGGTCATCATCGGTCATACCAATGAGCCTGAATATCGTCGTTTGCAATCAAACGAATTCATGGAAGCACTTCGGGATCGTACGGTTAAAATTGATGTCCCTTATGTTACGAAACTGAGTGAAGAGATCAAAATTTACGAGAAGGATTACAATACCAAACGTGTCAGAGGCAAACATATTGCCCCACATACGCTGGAGATTGCAGCAATGTGGGCAGTGTTGACGCGACTCGAAACGCCGAAGCATCACGGTTTGACGCTGGTTCAGAAAATGAATTTGTATAATGGCAAATCACTGACCGGGTTTACGACTGAGAATGTCGAACAACTCCGTAAAGAAGCCAAATCGGAAGGGCTATTTGGAATCTCTCCTCGTTATGTGCAGGACAAAATTTCCAACGCGCTCGTGGTGAATTCGCATAGTTCTAACCTGAATCCATTCATGCTTTTGAATGAACTGGAAGAGGGATTAAAACATCACTCGTTGATCGCCAACGATGATTTGCGTGATCACTATCGCCAGTTGATTACTGTGGTCAAAGAGGAGTATACCGACATTGTGAAAAATGAAGTTCAGCGCGCGATTGCCGCTGACGAAGAAGCACTCACGCGACTGTGTGGAAATTATCTTGATAACGTGAAAGCGTACACGCAGAAAGAACGTGTGAAGAATAACTTTACTGGCGAATATGAAGAGCCGGATGAACGTCAGATGCGTTCTATCGAAGAGCGAATCGATATTCCCGAAACCAGAAAAGATGATTTCCGTCGGGAGATCATGAACTACATTGGTGCGTTGTCAATGGATGGGAAAACGTTCGACTACAAAACGAACGAACGCTTGCAGAAGGCTCTCGAAATGAAATTGTTTGAGGACCAGAAGGATACCATCAAATTGACAAGCCTGGTATCGAATGTGGTCGATGCAGAAACGCAAGAGAAAATTGATATCGTCAAAGCGCGATTGATTCGTAATTATGGCTATGACGAAGAATCGGCAACCGATGTATTGCAATATGTCGCCAGTATTTTTGCTCGTGGGGACACGAAAAAAAGTAGTGATGCTGCTTGATCGGTAAGTCTGTTTGTTACTTGATACTAAAAACTTGAGAGAAGAAGGAATTGTTTTAGAACTGACTTAATCTCTACTTCCCTGAACTGAAAGGGTCTCGATATTATGGTACGTAGAATTGATCGTGACCAGCAAAGATTTGATAAAATCATCAAGGGGAAGGTCCGTCAACAGCTCCGGAAGTACATCAATCATGGTGAGATGATTGGTCGCAAAGGTCGAGAAACCGTCAGTATCCCTGTGCCTAATATTGAGATTCCCCATTTTCAACACGGTGAGAAAGGGAGTGGTGGTGTAGGGCAAGGAGAGGGTGACGTAGGGGAAGCGATCGGCCGAGGTCAGGACGACGGCGATGGTAAAGGTCAAGCCGGTAACCAACAGGGGCAACATATTCGAGAAGTCGAATTAAGCCTTGATGAGTTAGCGGACATGCTCGGCGAAGCGTTGGAACTTCCCAGAATCGAACCCAAGGGCGATGATGCGCTGACATCGAAGAAAGACCGTTACACATCAATTAGTCCCACCGGCCCCGATTCATTAAGGCATTTTAAACGTACTTACAAGCGAGCGCTTAAGAGAATGATTGCGACAAATAATTACGATCCCATAAAGCCATCGATTATTCCGACCAAAGATGATGAGCGGTTTCGAAGCTGGAAAACCGTTTCGGAACCACATACGAATGCTGCCGTCATTTATATGATGGATGTTTCTGGATCAATGACTGATGTCCAAAAAGAAATTGTCCGCACGGAATCATTTTGGATTGATACCTGGCTGAAACGTCAATACGACGGCATCGAACGACGTTATATCGTACATGATGCTGTTGCTCATGAAGTGGATGAAGATACCTTTTACCGCATTCGCGAAAGTGGTGGAACGCGTATCTCATCCGCTTACCGGGCAGCAAACCAAATCATTCAAAGGGACTTTCCCCCTTCACTGTGGAATATTTACTGTTTTCAATTTTCTGATGGAGACAACTGGGGAGAGGATAACACGGAATGTATCGAGAATCTCAAACAGAATATTATTCCGATCTGTAATCTCTTCTGTTACGGCCAGGTGAGAAGTCCTTATGGATCCGGGGACTTTATCAAGGAGCTGCGGAAGATTGAAGAAGAATGGGATAATCTGATTCTTTCTGAAATTGACGATAAAGAAGCGATCTACGGTTCGATCAAGACGTTTCTGGGAACCGGAAAATAGATTGATTGTTAACAGTGTGTTGTAAAGTTTGAGTTAGATAACAGTCAGCCCTTGATTAGGAATCCATTGACCGCTGACGGAGATTCATATGGTAGTCACAACTCATCGCCCTCTGCCGAAAGAGCTGAGTGATATCCAACAGGAGATGGAACAGCATGCGCTCGATTATGGTCTCGACTTTTTCAAAACGATCTTTGAAGTCTTGGATTATGAAGAGCTCAGCATGTTTGCCGCCTATGGGGGATTTCCTGTGCGTTATCCCCACTGGCGATTTGGCGCGCAGTATGATGAATTGATGAAAGGCTATTCGTATGGTTTGCAGAAAATCTACGAAATGGTAATCAATACGGATCCCTGTTATGCCTATCTGTTGAGTGCGAATGATATCACTGACCAAAAATTGGTGATTGCCCACGTTTATGGGCACTGCGATTTTTTCAAGAATAACGCCTGGTTTTCACACACCAACCGTAAAATGCTCGATCAGATGGCCAATCATGCCACGCGTATGAATCGACATATTGATGATTATGGTTATGAAACGGTGGAGATGTTTATCGATACCTGCCTCTCTTTGGAAAGCTTGATCGATCCCTATTCGCCACATGTCAGACGCATGCAGAAAACTCCTACGAAAGAAGAGGCAAAAAAACAGAGTGCCGATGAAAACGAGAGTTCTGGTCGATTTCCTGCGAAGCAGTACATGGACCCCTATATCAATCCCGAAGAGATTCTCGAAGAAGAGGCCAACGAAAAACGCAAGAAAGCGCAGGAACTGGCCGATCAAATGAAATTCCCGAAAGAACGCTTGCGGGATGTGTTGTTCTTTTTGATTCAATACGCGCCGTTGGAAGACTGGCAGCGAGACGTACTTTCGATCATCCGAGATGAAGCGTACTACTTTGCTCCTCAGGGGCAGACAAAGATCATGAATGAAGGTTGGGCCAGTTTCTGGCACTCCACAATTATGACGCGTCATGGTTTAACGGATGAAGGCTTGATCAATTATGCCGACCATCATAGCGGTACAATGGCTACCAGTCCGAATCGACTGAACCCGTACAAGCTAGGAATTGAACTACTCAAAGATATTGAAGAGCGTTGGAATAAAGGGCAGTTTGGCCCCGAATACGAGAACTGTTCCGATATGTTTAAAAAAGAGAATTGGAATCAGGATTTGGGATTGGGTAGAGAGAAAATCTTTGAGGTACGGCGGATTCATAACGATATCACATTTATCGATACGTTTTTGACTCCTGAGTTTTGCCATAAAAATCAGATGTTTTCATTTGCCTATAATGATTCCAATCGAACCTACGAAATTCAGTCACGCGAATTTGAGCAGATCAAACAGCAACTATTAAACAGCCTCAGTAATCATGGACGGCCCGTCATTTATGTCCAGGATGGAAACTATAAAAACCGAGGCGAGCTTTATCTGGAACATGAATATCTGGGAGTCGAACTCAAACTCGATTATGCACAAGATACCCTGGTCAATTTACAGGCGATCTGGAAACGGCCGGTGAATATCGAAACGGTCGTCGATGACAGGCCTACGATTTTGAGTTACGACGGTAAGAAACATTCCACGAATTCAAAAGAAAAAGAATAACTCAGGGAAGGGATCTCCTCGCAAGGAGGATTGAATGATGACTGTCATTAATCAATTAAATCATGAGCTGAAGCAGTTAGCTGGATCTCAGTCCGCACAGCCGAGCACGATTACTCTCGCTGCCACAGGCAAAATCGAAGTCATAATCGATTTTACTTCGGTCAATTCCATGAGTTGTTCTTTAAAGGAAGTGCGCGTCAATGTGCCGTCGTTAACTCAGGCAACCTTTGACAAGCTGAAAGAATGGGGGCAGAAACTGTGTCAGAGAGTCACCTATCTTTTAGAAAACATAGGACCTCTCGAATATGATGAAGATGCAGGGCAGGTTTTAATTCGTTCGACTCCCCCTGATCAGAATCAAGCGGGGACTCGATTTTACGAAATCATTCTCTCATCGCACTCGAATGGACACTTCAGTTTAAAACGTTTCGAGTACCAAAAAGGACAAAGCGGTCGTACTCAAGTTGACATTCAGGTCACACATGAAGTTCTGCGAAAGTTCATCGAGGATTTAGTGGATACCGTACCTTGATCTGGTAAAAGATCAGATCTCCCATTTTTAGTCATCCGATATTCGTAGCATAATGCCTTAGGTGTCATCACATCTAAGGCATTGTTTTGTATATGGTTAGTGATTGCAGGATAAAGTGGGAATTAGTGCTTGACGGATGTTGTTTTATATGTAAAATCATATTTTATGAGTAAAACATTAGAACGAAACGACTCGAGACTGTCCTACCGTGTTCCTGCTCTTGAAAAGGGGTTAGAGGTTCTGGAGCTATTGTCTGGAATCTCTCAACCACTGTCTCTAACAGACATTGCAGATCGTTTAGGGCGGACCAAACAGGAGCTGTTTCGAGTGATGGCTTGCTTAAATGAACAGGGGTATTTAATTCGCGATGCCAATCAAGGCTACCGTATGAGTACAAAACTGTTCGAATTAGGAGCCAAACATGCGAGCACGGAAGCGTTGATCGCGCGGGCTACTCCACATATGGAAACTTTGACTCACGAACTGAATGAATCGTGCCATCTCAATATTGTTGTGCGTAATAAGATGCTGGTGATTGCACGCGTTGATTGCGACGCTGATGTTTCTCTGGCAGTAAGAATCGGTGCGAGTTTCAAGCTGCATGACCGTAACAGTGGGCATGTGGCGCTTTCATTTCTGTCAGACGACCATCGACAGAAATACTGGGAACACTCTGAACAGCCGGCCGGTCAAATTAACGAATGGGAGGCTGACTACGCCACGATACGACACGCTGGTTTTCGAACTATGGAAAGTACATTGATTGTGGGCGTGCAGGATACGGCAGCTCCCATTCTTGGTGCAGACGGACGATTGTTGGCGGTATTATGTGTGTCGCATATTTTACGTGTCGGTGAGTCACGGGACAGCACCACGATTTCTTCAGCCATGTTGCGTTGCTCGCAATCAATCTCAAGTGAGTTTGGACCACCGATGTTAAAGGTGCCTGAAGTTGAAACTCACAGTGTTCATTGAATCAAGCGGGTAAGCAAATAAACGGAGTCTACATGCTGGATCAACAAGCTCGACATCATGATTTTCCCAGTCTACGGGAGCGGGTTTATTTAAATTCCGCCGCTGAAGGGATTCCTCCTTTAGCAGTCGGTGAAGCGTTCCAGCAGTACTTTCGAGACAAAGAACTGGGCATGGATGGCCGAGTCCTACATGAAGCACAATGGGAGGCAGCGAAAAAATTAGTTTCCCAGATGTATGGTCTGAGTTCCGATGAAGTCAGTATTTGTTCCTGCAGTTCCGAAGCGTTTAATCTGGCATATCAGGCATTGCAATTGAAAGCTGGCGATGAAATCATCGTGAGCGATTTAGACTTTCCCGCCAGTTATACATTCGGATTACAACAGAGTTGCCCCGCGACTGTGAAAATCTGGGAAGCCCGCGATTGGGAATTACGACTGGAAGACCTGCAATCGCTATTAAATGACAAAACACGTGTGGTGAGTATCTCACTAGTCAGCTTTTTCAATGGATTTAAAATTCCATTGAAAGAAGTAATTCAGACGATTCGCCAGTATTCTTCCGCTTTGATTGCCTTAGACGTTACTCAAGCATTGGGACGAATTCCTCTCGATTTGGAAGACATCGATTTGGTGATTAGTAGTACGCACAAATGGATTCTGGCTTCCCATGGCGGCGGGCTTGTTGGTGTGCCTTCATCGCGTGCAAATGAATGGACTGTTCCCGCGGGGGGGTGGTTCAATTTGAAAGACGCGTTTGGAGATCAGCGTTTTGAAAAAGCAGAAAGCCAGTCAGGAGCCGCAAGCTTTACAGTGGGAATGCCCAACTATCCCGCCGTTTATGCAATCCGGGCAGCTTTGGACTACATATCTGAAGTAGGCGTTGAAAAAATTAATCAGGCAACTGAGCCACTCGTGGAAGCTTGTCTGGCAGGGTTGGCGGAGTTGCCAGTGGAATTCATCTCTCCACGGAGTACGGAAAACCTGGCGGGAATCATCGCATTTCGGCATCCTGAGGCCGAGAGAATTTATCAACACTTGCATAGTAAACAAATCCATCCCATGTATCACGCAGGCAGGATTCGTGTTGCCTTGCATGGATACAACACACTGGACGATGTAGAAACGTTTTTGCGGGAATTGAAACATTCACTGTCAAAAAGTTTTGTAGGGACTTAGAAGGTTGTATGAAACGAACAACCGATCTGAAATAGTTTTGTTGGGAGCGACTGATTTTTGCTGATTTTTGCTGTAATTGGAAATATAATAACTAAGGTAAGCAAAAGCTCATTATCCAAATTCTTACCTTCACGCATAAGCCACAGATTGCTGTTTGAGAGGCGAACGCTCATTCAGGAAACCTGTAGTTCCTACCTGTATAATGCTGGAAATAATAATGACGATGCACACTAGAATTCGAACTCAATTCTTTTCATTCGGAAAACAATTCCTCTCAGGATTGTTGATAGCTTTTGTTGTGTTGAGTACTTCCAGTCTTTCAGCAGCCGAGAAGCAACCGACTCAGCAGCAAATTCAGTTTTTTGAATCCAAGATCCGACCATTGTTTGTCAAGCATTGTTACGACTGCCATGGTCCGGATGAGCAGGAATCTGGATTACGGATGGATTCTTTTCAAGGAATCGCCAAAGGGGGCAAAGCAGGTTCGCTAATTGTTCCAGGCAAGCCGGAACAAAGCTTATTGATCACGGCAGTCAAGTATCAGTCTCCCGATTTACAAATGCCCCCAGACGACAAACTGAGCAAACAGGAAGTCAAAGACCTAACCAATTGGGTCAAAATGGGAGCGCCTTATCCCAATGCCGACTTGAGTTTACTCAGAGCTGCGAATGAAAAAGGAAAGCTTGATTTAGAGAAAGAGAGGGAATTCTGGTCATTTCAATCTGTGAAAAAACCAGCATTGCCAAAAGTCAAAAATAGTTCCTGGGTCAAAAATCCAATAGACAAATTTGTTTTATCCAAACTCGAACAAGCGAAGCTCACTCCTGCCAAAGCGGCTGACAAACGCACGCTGATCCGTCGTACGACATTTGACTTAACGGGATTGCCTCCAACGTTGCAGGAGATTAATGATTTTTTGAATGATACTTCACCTCAGGCATTCGAAAAAGTGGTCGACCGACTGTTAGATTCTCCACATTACGGCGAACACTGGGCCCGCCACTGGTTGGATGTCGCACGTTACGCCGACTCAAATGGTCTTGATGAGAACGTGGCTTACGGGACCGCCTGGAAGTATCGTGATTATGTGGTCAATGCATTGAATAACGATAAACCTTATGATCAATTTCTCAAAGAACAATTGGCAGGAGATCTACTGGAACCAACTCAAGATCTTACCGTGCGCAATGAGCGTTTGATCGCGACGGGGTTCTTGTCTTTAGGTCCAAAAGTTCTGGCAGAAGTCGATGAAACCAAAATGGAGATGGATATTATTGATGAGCAGATCAACACCATCGGTGTTTCTCTGATGGGGCTGACGTTGGGCTGTGCCCGCTGCCATGACCATAAATTCGACCCAATTTTAGCCCATGACTATTATGGTTTAGCAGGGATCTTGAAAAGCACCAAAATCATGGAGCATTACAAGAAGGTCGCGCGCTGGCATGAGAACTCAATTGCAACCGAAGCAGAGCTTAAAGTGCAAGCTCTGTGGGATCGGAAGATCAAATATGAGAATGACAAGCTTGCTGCCTTGATCAAATCCGAAAACGAACGGCTTCAGAAAACAGGGGGGAAGGATTTCAAACTCCCCGCGAAGCCAGAACCTTCTTATTCCAAGGCAGCTCAGAAACAATTAAAAGTATTGAGAGACAAAGTCGCTGCACTGAAAAAAGAACGTCCCGAACTTCCTACTGCATTGGGTGCGGCTGAACGAGAAATTGTTGATATTCCCATTCATATTCGAGGCAGCCATTTAACATTGGGTGAAACAGTTCCACGTCATGTTCCCGTAGTTATGAGCCAGCAGACAACAGAACCGTTTCCAAAGGAAAAAAGTGGTCGACTGAAATTCTCAGAATGGCTCGTGAATCGAGAGCATCCCCTTACGTCTCGTGTGATCGTGAATCGTATCTGGCGCTGGCATTTTGGTAAGGGGATTGTAGCGACACCCGATAACTTTGGAAAACTGGGAGCGAAGCCGACCAACCAACCTTTGTTAGATTGGATGGCAGCTAACTTGATGGAGCAGGGGTGGTCGATCAAAAAATTACATCGCATGATTTTGCTCTCCAATACCTGGCAGATGAGCAACGAATGGAGCGAACAAGCAGCCACCATTGATCCTGATAATAATTTGATGTGGCGAGCCGATCTACGTCGTTTGGACGCGGAATCCATTCGGGATTCGATTCTGCAAGTGAGTGGGGGACTCGATTTGAAAATGGGTGGCTCCTTACTCAACGTGAATAACCGTGAGTTTGTCTTCAATCATGAATCGAAGGATGGTGTGACTTATGATTTTAACAGGCGGTCGATTTATCTGCCTGTCATTCGTAATCATTTGTTTGGAATGTTCATGCTGTTTGATTACTCGGACGCCAGCGTGCTGAATGGAGACCGTGCTTCCACCACTGTCGCGCCTCAGGCTCTGTTCCTCATGAATAGTCATCTTGTGGAAGAAGCTTCGCAACGTATGGCCGATTCTGTTTTGACTCAAACTTCACAATCACCAGAACAAAAGATTCAACAGCTCTTTTTAAAATCGTATGGGCGTTCGCCATCAGAAATGGAAGTCAGCAGATCACTGCAATTTCTGGATGAAATGGAAAAGGATTTACAATCAGAAGAAGCTGATTCAGAGAAACGCATTAATCGTGCCTGGCAGGTGTTCTGTCAGTCATTTTTTGCATCGAGTGAGTTTATCTATCTCAAGTAATTTGTTTGAGATACACGTGTTAATATTTAAAGCCGCTATCCGACTGTCAATTAATATCAACTGAGACCTACCATGAGTATGCTACCCCATGCACTTTATTCCCGACGCGAACTGTTAAAAAAATCAGCAGTGGGCTTTGGGAATCTTGCCTTATTATCGATGTTAAATGATGAAACACAGGCGGCTTCCACAAAAGATCCGCTGGCCCCCAAGGAACCTCATTTTACACCACGGGCCAAACGGGTAATCTTCCTGTTCATGAAGGGAGGGCCGTCTCACATGGACACGTTTGACTATAAGCCTCAACTTCAAAAGTACGATGGGAAGCCTCTGCCCTTTGATAAACCACGCGTGCAGTTTGCACCGACCGGAAACTTATTGAAATCGCCTTGGAAATTTAAGCAGTACGGCGAGAGCGGAATTCATGTGAGTGAATTGTTTCCGAATGTTGCCGAGTGTGTCGACGATCTTTGCATTATCAACTCGCTCCATGGAACCAACGCCGCGCATGGGGGAGCCCTACTCAAACTCCATACCGGTAGCGATGCCTTTGTGCGTCCCAGTATAGGGTCCTGGGTGACTTATGGTCTGGGAACCGAAAACCAAAATCTACCGGGTTTCATCACAATTTGTCCTACCTTGGCACATGGTGGTGTCAAGAATTGGAGCTCTGCTTTTTTACCAGCCCCTTATCAGGGAACGCCTTTGGGGAATGCAGCCGTGGCTGCCGAACAGGCGCAGATTGAATATATCAAAAATGGTTTTCTTTCTCGTAAGGTGCAACGCAAACAGCTTGATTTTCTAAATGATTTGAACCGTCAGCATCAGCAGCAGACCGGGCCGAATCAGGTTTTGGAAGATCGGATTGGTTCCTTCGAATTAGCGTTCCGCATGCAGGAAGAAGTTCCTCAAGTGCAGGACATCTCAGGAGAAACTGAAGCCACACGCAAGATGTACGGCCTGGATGAAGAGAAGACGGCCGACTTTGGTCGTCAGTGTTTGATGGCGCGCCGCTTTGCGGAACGGGGTGTTCGCTTCATTCAGGTATCGCACAGTGATCAGAAAGTGCAGTGGGATCAGCATGGCGATTTACTGAAAGGGCATGGGAAAAATGCAAAAGAAGTCGATAAACCAATTGCGGGTTTGCTCAAGGATTTGAAACAGCGCGGTTTATTGAAAGATACTTTGGTCGTCTGGGGTGGAGAATTTGGTCGAACCCCAACGGCACAAGGGAAAAATGGTCGTGATCATAATCCCGAAGGATTTACCATGTGGCTGGCGGGGGGCGGAGTGAAATCTGGTATTCAATATGGCGCCACAGATGAATTTGGTTACTACGCGACCAAAGATAAAATGCACATTCATGACTTCCATGCCACTCTGCTTCATCTGCTGGGAATGAATCATGAGAAGCTGACATATCGTTATGCAGGACGAGACTTCCGACTCACTGATGTCGCCGGTCATGTAGCACACGGCATTCTTGCCTGATTCTCCTCTCGTGTGACGTTGAAGTATTCAAAATCAAGACCCTCTTTTGTAATAATTGAGGGTTTTTTGATGCGCAGTGAACCGTCAATGGTCAAATTCCGTTACACAATTAGCTTTGAAAGTATGGAAAAAATGATCACATGCGCATTGAGTCAAATAAAAGAGGAGTGGGTCTGCCGAGATTGAAAAACGCAATACCTGCAAGCTATGATTCAGGCTCAGTGAGCTTGCATGTGCTGAGGCTCTGTTCTATGGTGTCTCTGCGTGGCAGTATGTCAGGCTTTGTATCAGTATTTATTTATGAAATATCAAATAGTTATGAGTTCAAAACAGAAAAAAAAATGGCGTTCCACGACGATTTTAACAGTCCGTCACAAAGGTCATGTTGCCATCGGCGGCGATGGACAAGTGACACATGGCGATACCGTTATGAAAGGTGATACACGTAAGATTCGCAAAATTCTTGATGGTCAAGTTATTTGTGGATTTGCGGGATCAACGGCAGACGCCTTCGCTTTATTAGAACGGTTCGAAATCAAAGCCAAGGACTATCCGGGAAATATGCCACGCGCGGCGACAGAGCTGGCACGTGACTGGCGCACTGATCGCGTATTACGAAAACTGGAAGCACTGATCATTGTTGTCAATGAGGAGCATAGCTTGCTCATTACTGGACAGGGAGACGTCGTCGTTCCCTCTGATGGCGTTATTGGCATCGGTTCCGGTGGGAATTACGCTACCGCTGCTGCGAGAGCGCTCGTAGGACATTCTCAATTGTCGGCTGCAGAAATTGTAAAAACGTCTTTGGGTATCGCATCAGAAATTGATATCTATACGAATAATAATATCATCGTGGAGGAACTTCCGTGCAAGAGTTAACGCCTCGGCAGATTGTCGCAG
>JAJDEK010000158.1 GCA_029259875.1 Planctomycetaceae bacterium | reverse complement strand
GTTTTATGCGCATTTTGGTTCTAAAGACGGGGCGTTTGAGGCGGCGCTCAAAGCCGGTCTGGATGAGGTTATCGACGCCGTTCCCACTTTTCAGCGTGATCATGGCGGTAAGTGGGTCGAAGGTTTTGCGGATTATTATCTGGGCAAGGCACACCGCAAAGACCTGGCTTGTGGATGCGCAATGACTTCGCTTTCTCCCGAGATAGCCCGCGCTGCTCCTGACGTGCGGGCAATCTATGAGACAAAGATGAAAAATATTGTTGATTTGATTGCAGATGGTCTTGCGGGTAGATCGCGCGAAGATCGCATTGCACGAGCCTGGGCTGTGATCGGCACACTGATCGGCGGGTTGACTGTTGCCCGTGCCGTAAAGACCCAAAGGCTTTCAGAGGAAATAGCATCCTCTATCCGCACAGCCGCTGGTATTGCGGCGGGTGAGGTACGAAAGGACTGTTCGTAAATTTCTCGGGTTGGACTTGGCCTTCGATGAGTAAAACAAGGGGTTGATTGAGGGCCTCGACCAATTCGGGTCGACTCAGGGTCGACAGCCGAGCTCTAAATCAGCCCTAGTGGCCTCATGTCCTCTAATGGTGATCTGCCCTCACGGCCTAATCTTTAAGACATCTCCATTCAATGAATGAACCGCCCTGCATCCAAGGTAGCGGTTTCTTTGTTATTTGCATCGTGATTGATGAATCCTAGGGCATTTAATTACCGAAGAATCGTCAAAATAATCTCACTAGACAGAGACAGGAAAAAAGCCCCCTCGGTCACAATTTTCTTGCATCGAAAGATTACAATGTTTACATTGGTGTCAAATGATTCATTTTGGGAGACGATTATGGCTGAAAGCAAGGGACTGACTTTTCGACCCAAGGAAGAAACACTCATCCAGTTAGATGAACTGGCAGAGGCGACAGATCGATCAAAATCATGGCATATGCAGCAGGCCGTTGAAGGGTATTTAGAACACCAGTCATGGCAAATAGGGCATATCAAAAAGGGATTGGCCGATGTTGAAGCAGGCCGTGTAACCGATGACGAAGCTGTTGGTGACTGGCTTAAATCATGGGGAACCGAGGATGAAAAAGACGCTCCCCTATGAAGCTCGTTTGGACGGACACAGCGTTATACGACCTCAAGGCCGTTAGGGAGTACATAGCAGAACATGAGCCGCGAGCGGCTAACAGAGTTGCGGCAAGATTGTATGAAGTAACACAGAAACTTAAAGAGTTTCCGGGTGCTGGCAGAGCTGGCCGTGTTCCAAACACCAGAGAACTTGTTGTGTCGGGATTACCGTTCATCATTCCTTATACGGTGGATGAAAGGTGCGTTCAGATTCTTGCCGTCATACACACATCCCGTAAATGGCCCGAGGTTTTTTAAAGTTAGCTGCCGCAATTATCAGACGTGTGACGGAGAGGTATTGAAAGACATTGAGGTAGTTTTGAATGAGATTGAATAAGACATATAAACGTCTAACATATTGATAATACTATGAAACATTGACTTTCATGCGCTTTTTTGATATGTTTTTCTGATGCCCGCCTTCTTTTTTGGAAGGCAAAAATGGAAACAGAAAAAACACGCATACCGGCGGATGCAGAAGACAAGAAGAAAAAGCGCACTGTAAAAATTGAAGGCGGGATTGAGGTTACAATTCACGCGGCTCATGATTTGGATAATTTGCCAGTGACAAAACAAGAGCTTGATTTGCTCCTGACATATCTAGGGCCATTGATCGAACCGCTATTGCAAAAGGAAAAGCAAAAAAGGTGAAATAGGATATGCGTGTAGCAATATATGCGAGGGTTTCAACGGGGAACCAGGCCGCTCAAGACATTTCAATACCGGACCAAATTTCGCGATGTGAGCAATATTGTGTGCAAAAAGAATGGGAGGTCATAAAGAACTATGTAGATGCCGGGGCGAGCGCCACAGATGACAACCGGATTGAATTCCAGGCGATGATCGCCGAAGCCTGTTCACCCGCAAATCCGTTTGACGTTGTGATTGTTCATTCCCAGTCGCGTTTTGCCCGAAACACCTATGATTTGTTACACAACACAAGGAAGCTGGAAAAGGCGGGGGTGCAGTTTATATCGATCACCCAGGATATCGGAAAAGGCGAACAGGCGGACGTTCTGCGTACTATCCTTGGGGCGATGGATGAATATCAGAGCAAAGAAACGTCCAAACATACCAGCCGTTCAATGCTTGAAAATACACGGCAAGGCTTTTGGAATGGCTCACGGCCGCCCTTTGGCTACCGCACCTATATCGCTGAAAAGCGCGGTAAGAAAGATAAGAAGAAACTGGAAATTGCGCCGCTAGAGGCTGAAATCGTTAAAATGATTTTCAGGCATTATGTGACCGGAGATGGCAAAAGCGGGCCAATGGGGTTACGGGCCATCGCCTATAATCTGAATGAACGTGGAGAAACAACCCGCAAGGGCGGCAAATTTCTGCAACAATTCATACAAAGAGTGCTGACGAACGAAACCTATGTTGGCCGGTATCATTTCAACAAAAAAGACAAGAATGGAATAGCGAAACCAGAGGACGAATGGGTTGCATTGGAAACGCCGCGCATTATTGGCGATGAAATTTTCCATGCTGCAAATGAACGGCTTCGCCGCAACACAGCCTTTTCAACACCTCCACGCGTTATTAATGGCCCAACCCTGCTAACCGGGGTGGCTCACTGCAAACAGTGCGGATCGCCCATGCGGATCGCCACAGGAAAAAGCGGCAGATACCGTTATTATAAATGTGGTGTGCGAGCTGATGCGGGTCGTGCTTCCTGTTCGGGTTGTTCGGTTCCCATGCAAAAGCTGGATGACGTAGTGATCAATACCCTTTGCGATGGTGCTTTGTCTCAAGAAAGGATTGAGATTGTTGTTCCTGAATTGGTGGAGCATGCCCAAAAGCGTAGCGAAAGCTATGACCAACGGGTTGAAGCACTCAAAAATGAGCAACGCAGTGTGAAAAATCAGCTTAAAGAGCTATGGCGGCAAATCAGCACAACGGAAATTTCGCTGGATGGAACGTTGCAAAAATATATCAAAGAGCTTCAAGACAAGAACGAGGATTTGAGTCGTTCAATCCGCCGACTGGAACAGCAACAAGCTTTCCCCATTCGCAACCTAACGCGCAATGATTGCCGCGCATTCGCAACGGCGGTGAGAAAATTATTAATAGAAAACAAAGACCCGAAGTTTACGCGGGTCTATCTGGCACACGTAGTCACTCGCGTCGATGTCGGCAAAGACAGTATAAGAATGTGCGGTCCAAAGGCAGCTCTAGCCGAGCAGGCTATAGCCTTTGACAGCACCAAACTATTGGTGCCCACCTTTGACCTCAAATGGTGCC
>JAJDEK010000157.1 GCA_029259875.1 Planctomycetaceae bacterium | reverse complement strand
TTTTCTGATAGAGTGTGTTTTGGGGAGCATGCGTCAGTTTCGCTTTCACTTGTGAAACTTGTACGCGTTCACCAGGTAGATTTGCGTCTGCATACATAATGTCGTGTGGACTGACCATGCTGGTGAGCAAAAACCACGGCTTGCCTTCACGGTTTAATCGATGGGCATTCGTGCGTATCCAACGGTTTCCGGCTTGGACCGTGTAGCCGTCCGTGTCGTAACCTTGACCGGGGCCACCGATTTTGTCGCCATCAGGAGCAAAGGTATCAAAACCATAATCAACGAGTGCCCTCGTGTAATTCACGTTCACTTTGGGATAGATGATGTTGCGGAGGAGTTCAAATTTCCCAAAATAGGCTGTTGCGTAGCCGAGTTGCTTCATTACGGTTCCCATGCTTGGCATGCTTGTGTTCAAACTGGGGACATACCCGAGTTCCATCTGGTCGAATACCCCATTGATCTGAGGTGGTTGTCCACTAAAAATGGCGCCTCGTGAAGGCGTACACATCGCCGATGCTATATAGTGTTTTTCGAATGACGTACCCCGTCGTCGCAGTTCTTCTCGGGCAGGAAGCTCAAAATCGGCTGGCCGGTTCAGGTGGTATGATTCTTGGTCGACCATCACCATCACAATGTTATAAGGCGGTTCACTATTCTTTTCATGCTCGCCAGAGGCAACTCGTTGGTCGGCAATGTTTGCTCCGCCAACTGCTGCGACAGCCAGCTTATTGAAATCTCGACGATTCATCGGAGATGGGTCCATTGTGCTTCCCCTTGTATGTGACTGGGCGAATCAAAGCCGAACTTCATTGGATTTCCCTGTGCTGTTTGCCCAAGAATAGCAGGGAGGCTAACAAGCATAATCAATCGATTCAAGGTTAAACTGCGATTGGTATGATGATGCTTCTTTGGATTAATATTCAATCATTGCGATTATCGACGTTAATTCGAGCTCGTAATGGGATCAATTCTATATGCTTTAACTATTTTTAAGGTTTATGGGAGTTATTCTTCAAAAGAGTGGGCGCGTTTGTACAATCAATCCTTATCCAATTTCTAATTCTATCTTTTCAATACAGGTCAATGTCATCACTCTGTATTCGATGCAGTTTGTCGGATAGGACAGTTCAATCATAATGTATGTCATTAATAACGCTATGGGATATTCCCAGTGAATCACGAGCACGTTGATCAGATTTGTCCCTTGTGTCATATATCGGAAGGTAGTCTTTTCTATCAGGATAACCGCGAGTATTTTCGTTGCCCGACTTGTCATTTGGTTTTTGTGTCACCCAAATGTTTTTTGCCTCCGAAAGAGGAGCAAGCACAATACGACAAGCACGAAAATTCAGCCGATGATCCGCGCTACCGCCGTTTTCTGGGACGACTTTTCACTCCGTTATCACAGCGTTTACATTCTGGAAGTTGCGGTCTCGATTTTGGTTCGGGGCCGGGGCCAACACTCTCTGTGATGTTCGAAGAGGCCGGGCATTCGATGGAGATTTATGATCCCTTCTATGCACCCGATCCCACGCCGTTACATCAGCAGTATGATTTCATTACTGCATCCGAAGTGGTAGAGCATTTACATTATCCACAACGGGAATTAGATCGACTTTGGTCTTGTTTAAAACCAGAAGGATTACTGGGCATCATGACGAAACGCGTCATCGACCAGGAAGCATTTTCACGTTGGCACTACAAAAACGATCCAACGCATGTCTGTTTCTACTCAATTGAAACGTTCCAATGGCTGGCCAACCATTGGAATGCAACGCTGACGGTGTCTGATGCTGTTGTTGTCCTTTTTCAGAAAGACAATTCGTTTCGTGCTGATTAAATTTCGTTGAAGAGCTGGCTATAAAAAGGAACGGCCCCAGATTCGAAGTCGAATCTGGGGCGCAGATGACATCGCGGCCGTGGTTACAGCAGGTTAACCACTTTATCCGCCAAGCCCATCTCGCCTAGGACGATATTGAGCTTGTTGTTGGATGCGATATTTTCCAGGACTTCCAGCTCACGCATTCGCATAAGTACTGGATTATCCTGTAGTAGTTTGGCCGTGTTAGCCTGACTACGAATCGCCGCCGTCTCTTCACGCCGCGCGATCAGGTTGGCCTCTGCTGCTTTTTTGGCCTCCGTGACTTTGTTCATCAGGTCCTTCATATCACCCGGCAGAATCACATCTCGGATACCGACCGAAGCGATCTTTAGACCTAATTCGCTTGCGCGCTGACGAACATTTTCCTCGATATCTCGTGCGACAGAGTCCTTTTCCATCAGGAACACGTCGAGTTCACGGGCACCAAGCATCCCACGCAGCACGAGCTGCGTTTCACGATACAATGCCTGCCGTACGTCATCCGTCTGGCTGACCGCTTTTCGCGCATCGATGATCTTATAGGTCACCACGGCGTTAATCCGTAACGTCACCTTATCAGCCGTCATGATGTCCTGACCACTGACGTCAACCATCGTTTCTCGCAGGTCAATCTCGACCACTTTGGCTTCTGACTGTCCTTTCCAAAAGGCATACAGACCTGGTGCCAGCGTGTCGACATAACGACCGTCGATAAACAGTACACCCACACAGTCACGTTCCACCTTGCAGACATCAAGCACACTCTGCACCATTGGAGAACGAGCGATGATCTTCAGGTCTGCGTGTTCGAACCATACCGTGTGAGCATCAACGACTTCGACTCGGACATCCTTCTGATCCGTCCAGTAAGCGTACAAGCCCGCTGGCAGGATGTGGCTGAATCGATTCTCAATCCAGACCAGTGCCCGTTCGTTGTCCTTCAAGTCCAATACCACGGCGCGTTCCTTCAGCGCTCCTGAATTGACAATCAGGTCCAGCTTCTCATGAACCAGCCATGGATCACGTTGCGAGATCACGTCGACGTAAACCTTAAACAACGGGTTGAGAAACCAGTGCGTACCGCTAGTGAGCAATCCCTTGAATTCACCATCCTGGAACAGCAGCCCCATTTCATAGCTACGAATTTTGTATCGTTTGATGCCGAACATCACAGACCTCCCCGGGGATCATCCCCGGACTTTTCATTTCCACTCTGTTTCAAGAAGGGAAGACAAATAAAAATACGGTTTCAATACCGCAACCATTTTGTTTAAGACACCTTTCGAAGACAGAATGTTCGCCGATCACACGAATGAATCGCGGAGTACGCTTCAGCAAACGTCTTCAGCAGCGTCCGAATTGTTTCACGCCGAAGTTTCCTTCACAGTTTTCCGTAGAATTCTGTTCTGGCGAACCTCATTGCTGCTCTCTTCTTCAACTACTAAAGCACAAACGCGGTATCCACGTACTGCATAGCGTCATCACGTGCTGCCTCAGACAACTTTCATCACGCAGATCGCAAGCAATCCACACGAAGTCCATTACCTAAAGCCGATCCAACAGACATCTGCCTCCGTCCGGTTTCATAGATGTTGGTTTTTAGCCAACTACCTTGGGAGTCGGTACGGGACTCGAACCCGTAACAAACAGGGTCTAAACCTGGTGCTCTGCCATTGAGCTAACCTGCATTGCAATCATCCCATCAGATCCCATACACGGAACGTTCAGCACCAAACCCTCCCGGGTGACCTAAACGCCGCTGGAAAGACGATTTGCAACGGACCTTACATTGACATGGTTTGTTAAAGAAGGGTTCGTTGGAAATAGCAAGTTTTACTTTCTTACCGAATTCTGTTTACTCTGCTTGAGAGTGGCCCTCAGTGCCAGTGGGTAATCAGTCAGAATCGCATCGATACCGACACTGGCAGCAGATTGCCAGTTCTTTGGTACCTTGCCACTGACAGTGGAGCCTGCGATGAACGCGCGCTTGTTTGCGAGATGTACGCGTTCGATTTGCTCTTTTGGTGGAAGATATCTGACATAAACCCAATCCGCATTCGGAGCCGCCAGCGCTGCGGAAAACTCTGATGCATTATTGGCGACAGCCGCGGTCTGTGCTTTGTTAGAGATCGCTTTGATGTTTGCGCGAACTTTCGGTTCTTGAATCGTTCTGCCGATGAACAGCAACCGATTCAACACTTTGTGTTTCTCAGCCATTCGAACCACATCCTGTTCGACGTCGGCGTCTTTGAAATCGACGGCAATCAAAATGTCATACTTTCGATACGCGGCGACCAATTTTAGAACTTCATCCACTGTCGGTACTTTTTCACTGGCAAATCGAGAATCAAACCAACTCCCCGCATCGAGTTGCTTCACTTCAGCCAACGTCATTTCTGAAACTTTACCCATGCCATTGGTAGTACGGTCAACAGTGCTGTCATGGATGCAGACCAGATGTCCGTCTTTCGTTCGCTGCACATCAAATTCGAAACCGAGTTGCAATTCAAGGCACGCCCGAAAATTTGCCAGCGTGTTTTCCGGCGCAATATGCAACAAACCCCGATGAGCGACGATCAGTGGCTGTCCTGCTTCAACAAAGTAAGAGCTCACAGTGACAAAGAAAATCGTTAACGCGAGAGTCAGAGATCTGAAATGTAAGATCATGGTCTGTTTGCTTTCATGATGCTGATAACGGATTTTGTTTGATCCTGTCTTGTCTTCTCTTCGTTGATTGATCAAACACTTTGATTCAGCGTACCGCGATGATGTCGATTGTTCAATCTTCAGGTACAGCAAGTGTTTATCACGATTCGTGGTTCATTGCTTGTCTCCCCTCTTGGGCTGCCTAGAATGTAGGTGCGTTTGAAATCAAGGGGCGAGTACCAATAAGTTTTATAGGATGTAGTGTGTGAATTTGTCGATAGTCGAAATAGGATTGCATCGATTTTGATCTCACTGTGTGTTCACGTGTTCTGTGGATGTGGTATGCTTCGCATGTGAAGGAATTCGAGTTGTCTTCCCCGCACATTTAGAAACCGGCTTGTTTTGCTGTGATCGCTCCAGTAGATCAAGGCAGCAAAATTTTTCCTCATAAAATCTTGTCCTTACGAATTGCTCATGTCTACTACCCCACCCAATAACGTAGATTCCACAGCCGAACCTGATTCGAAGTCGTTGCAAAGTGATATTAAATCCGCTGCCTGGCTATTCGAGCAATTGGCCGTTGATACTGGTCACTCGGCAGATCGGTCGCGGATTCGTCGAGCACTGATGGAAGCGACTTCCGCAGAGACACCAGAAACGGACGATGATTGGTGGAATTGGTTAGTGGAAGCAAGCCGTAGTTTAGGGCTCAAAGACAAGGTGATGGATTGTACCTTCCGCGAACTAATGGATATCACCAAAGAGGGTGGAAAGATTGTGACTCGTGTGGGTGATCCACACTGTTGGATTGCGATTCTTTCTGCAAAAAGACGACGTTTTGAAGTTTTACAACCTCAACGGGAACAGAACCGAACTTGGATTAGCGCCCGCAGGATGCGGAGGGTGCTGCAGATTTCAAGTCGTGATGAGGTCGTCCGCTGCCTCGTGATCAAGCCTGAGTTGACTACTTCCGGTTTTTCTACAGTAGAAAAGCATGAGCGAGAGCCGTTGAACCGGGTAATGGCTCTGTTTAAGCCGGAGTCGTCCGATATCTGGATCGTCACGGTCTATGCTCTTGTGACTGGTTTATTGGCATTGGCGACTCCTTTGGCAGTTGAGACTTTGGTTAATACTGTTGCCTTTGGCCGATTATTACAACCAGTGATTATTCTGGCGATCATGTTGCTTGCTTTTCTCTCGTTTTCGGCAGTTTTACTGGGCCTGCAAACCTATGTTGTAGAAATCATTCAACGCCGACTTTTTGCGCGCGTCGCAGCAGACCTTTCCTATCGGCTGCCACGGTTGGTTCCCTCTGCGATTGAGAGTCAGTCGGGACGAGAATTGGTGAACCGATTTTTTGATGTCGTCACTGCTCAAAAAGCATCAGCGGTACTATTGTTGGACGGAATTTCTCTCGCGCTGACGACGTTGATTGGTATGACCGTCCTGGCGTTTTATCATCCCTGGTTACTCGGCTTTGACGTAGTTCTGTTGGCATCGATCGCCTTCGTAATTTTTGTGTTAGGACGTGGGGCTGTCAAATCCAGTATTAAAGAATCCAAAGCCAAGTACAAAGTTGCCGCCTGGCTTGAAGACTTGGTTGGTTGCCCGACCGCCTTTCGTTATCGAGGGGCTGCTGAATTCGCGCTCGACCAGGCTGATCATTTAACGTATGAGTATCTGAGTGCCCGTAAAAAACATTTTCGAATCTTCATGCGACAAATTATCTTTGCGCTGGGAATGCAAGCGGTTGCGAGTACTGTTTTGCTGGGACTGGGGGGGTGGCTTGTGGTTTCCGGTCAGTTGACGCTGGGACAGCTTGTGGCGGCCGAGTTGATTGTCACAGTGATCGTTGGTTCTTTTGCCAAGTCGGGTAAACAAATGCAGAGCTTCTATGATCTGTTGACTTCAGTTGACAAACTGGGGATCTTGTTTGATCTGCCTATGGAGCGCCAGGATGGGCTGCTCAAGATGCCTCACGAGCGTCCGGCTGAAGTGACAGTCAGCAATGTTAGCTATGAAACGCCACATCATCATTTTCATAATGAGAATATCAATCTTACCGTTGAGAGTGGTGCGCGAATGATGTTAATGGGACCGTGTGGAAGTGGCAAGAGCCAGTTACTTGATTTGTTATTCGGCTTACGAACGCCTGCAGAAGGACATGTTTCCATCAACGGAATTGATCCGCGCGATCTACGACCGGATGCGCTCAGAAAGCACGTGGCATTAGTCCGAGATATTGAACTCTTTTCAGGGACTCTGGAAGAGAATGTCCATTTGGAACGTCCCGATGTTTCAACCAGTGATGTTCGGGACGCACTAGAGCGAGTGGGCTTGATTGACGATATACTGCGACTTCCCGATGGTCTCAATACACATATTGTAGAAAATGGGTTTCCACTTACGACGAATCAGACACGCAAGTTGATGCTGGCACGAGCGATTATCGGGCGTCCGAGACTGCTGCTGATTGATGGGATGATTGATGCGTTTTCTGATGAAGAATCCGAACAGCTAACAAACATGCTGGTTGATTCAAAACGTCTCTGGACACTGATTATGGTGACAGGACGACAAAGTCTGGCCAATGCGGGAACAGTGATACTGACGTTCGGCGAAGAGGGAATCGTTTCTACTGGGGAGGGGACTCATGTCAGCTAAACACCAGCTTGATACGCCTGTATCTGAAGATGAACAACAGCGTTGGTCAATGTTGGCACCGGTCGCCTACAGTGAATCGAGTATGCCGTCACTACGACTTGCCAGATCATCGCGTGTCGCACGAGAGATTGCCAAATATCTGTTCGTTGCACTCGTGTTGACGATTTTGCTAATGGCGTTTGCTCCCTGGCAGCAATCTGTGACTGGTACAGGGAATGTGTTAGCTTATTCCCCCGATCAACGCCAGCAAGTAATTCAAGCAGCCATTAAGGGCCGAATTGCTCGTTGGGGTGATAATATTTATGAGAACGCGCGCGTCAAAAAGGGACAAGTGATTGCAGAGATTCGAGATTTAGACGATTTGTATTCCTCACGTTTGAATGACCAGTTGATGAATAGTAAGCAGGCCGTCGCATCTGCCAAACAACAGCTTGCAGCGGATAAACGGGCTCTGGAAGACTCGCGGAAAATTGTTGAACTGTATAAGTTACAAGTAGAAACCTACCAACTCGTGAAAACCGAAATCACTGCAGCACAAAATGCTTATGTGGAAATGGCGAAAAAGAAAGTGCAGGCGAAGGAGCAGGAACTGAATGTCTATCAAGCAGCATTGCCACAACTAGAGGAAGAATATAAACGAATCAAGAAGCTCGAAGCCATCAATAATATCTCGCTCCAGAAGTTACAAGAGGTTTTTCGGAAGTTAAACGAAGCAAAAGGGAAAGCGAAGGCAGGAGAGTCCTATTATGCTTCCGCAAAAGAGGAACTCAAAGGCAAAATGAGCGATCGCAGTGCCTATATTGAAAAGGCACAAGTTGATATTGATAAAACAAAATCATTCTTGGAAAAGGCAAATGTTGATGTTTCTAAGGATCAAAGTAAGATCGCTAAAACAGAGCAGGATTTGAACAAGGCAGAAAAAGAATTGCTTGATATGAGGGTCAAAGTATCTCGTCAGGCAAACCAGACCATTACCGCTCCCTTTGATGGTTTCATCGTTCAGATCACACCGAATCTGGGGACTGCCATCTTGAAAGAAGGCGATCCCATTTGCACGATCGTGCCTTATACTAAAGACCGGTCGGTACAAATTTGGCTCGATGGGAACGATGCACCGTTGGTTGAGCCGGGGCGGCATGTGCGGTTGCAGTTCGAAGGTTGGCCTGCTGTCCAATTTGCGGGGTGGCCTTCTGTTGCCGTGGGTACATTTGGTGGAGATGTGATTTCCGTTGATGCAACTGATAATGGAAAAGGCAAGTTTCGAATTCTGATCAGGCCCGATCCTACAGAACCAGCTTGGCCCACAGACCGCTTTCTGCGGCAGGGTGTGCGTACCAATGCGTGGGTTTTGTTGAATCGTGTCCCTCTCTGGTACGAAGTCTGGCGAAACCTCAATGGCTTCCCACCCGTTGTCTCAATGGATGAACCAGGCCAGAAAAGTAACAAAAGTAAGCCCCCTAAACTTCCGAAGTGACCTTAGGTAGCCTAGCCAAAGTTTCCGGCCTTTGCTGTTTGTCGGGAATAAATAAAGACTTTGTGTTAATACGATGAGTGCGCTCCCACTCGTAGTTAAATACCTGGTGCTCTTCTGCCGAATTTTACAATAGACCGGTTTGTGCAGATTATACTAATTGTAATAACAGTTCAGGCTGCCAGTGCGCTGTCGAGTAGAGTAATTGAGCGATGATCAGAGTTTGGATACCATTGATGGCAGCAATAGCAGTGGGATGTTCTGGTATACGCCAGAAAGTGTCTCAGTCGAAGCCTGTATCTGATGATCACATTGCGTATGTAGCCATTGAATCTGAACCAGCGAAAATAGTTGATGAACCACAAATTGAGTTCGCATCACACCCAAATCTGTTGGACAAAGAACTTCAGGATCAGATAGACAAAGAATTTGATACTGAGTTTGAAACTCAAGCTAGTGAGTCTTTACCCCAAGGCATTGAACTCGTCTCTGCTAACGGTCAAGAACAGGTAAAGCCAGAGCCTGTTAATGAGATGAAGATTCCTCAACTTCCACCGGCAGTGGACAGCTACAATTCTGTCGATGATGGGCTCTTTCTCAATGAAGTCATCGACTCTGTCTACCAAAGTTACCCGCTTCTCGAAGCGGCCTTCTACTCACGTGAAGTTGCTTCAGGTGAGCGGTTAGCGACGTTAGGAGCCTTTGATCGCAAATTGAAAGCCGGTAGTGAAAATGGCCCCATGGGTTTCTACAAGACCTATCGTCAGAACATCGGTTTCATTCAGCCTCTCTATCAAGGGGGGGAAGCGTTTGCCGGGTATCGTATCGGCCGCGGTAGTTTCCAACCTTGGTATCTGGAGCGACAGACGAATGAAGGTGGTGAATTCAAAGCCGGTTTCTCTGTTCCACTTTCTCGTAATCGAGATATCGATGCGCGGCGTGCTGATTTATGGCGTTCGACTTTTGGTCGTGAGGCGGTCGAGCCAGATATTCAGGCGCAACTTATTGGATTTGTGCAAGAGTCGACCTATGCGTATTGGGATTGGGTTGCCGCTGGTGCCAAGTTGAGAATTGCTGAGAGCGTGCTTAGTCTCGCGCAAGACCGAACAGATCGTATTCGAAGTCAGGTTGAGAACGGATTCCTCGACCCACCTGAATTAACTGACAACTTGCGTCTTGTTGCTGAACGCCTGGGGAAACGAGCGAATGCTGAAAGGAAACTACAGCAAACAGCCGTCAAACTGTCATTGTACTATCGCGATGCAAATGGTCGTCCGCTGATCCCAAACTCTAAAAGTCTGCCCAAATTCCCCGAACTGGAATCCGTTGATCGAGAAATGGTGTCGTTGGATTCGAAAATAGCAGTGGAACAACGACCGGAAATCTATACACTGGATCTCATTCAGCGGCAACTGGATGTCGATTACTCTCAGGCGCGCAATGACTATTTACCAAACGTTGATCTTGTCATGCAGGCTTCGCAAGATGTGGGATTGCGGACGAGTTCGATCAATGACAAAGGTCCGTTTGAGTTAGATGCTTTACTGCTTGTGGAAGTTCCGCTCGAACGACGGAAAGCCCGTGGTAAGTTGATGGCCATTGAAGGTAAGCTCGCACAGCTCAACGCCAAGCGACAACTTACTGAAGAGAAGATCGTAGCGGAAGTCGAGTCAGCGTATGCCGGATTATACGGTGCTTTTGAGCAAGCGAAGCAGGCACAGCAGGCAGTTGAGTACGCAGAAGATCTCGCCCGATGGGAGCGACAAAACTTTGATGAAGGCTTATCGGATTTGTTGAAAGTAACGCTTCGCGAACAATACGCGGTGGAGTCAGCCGAGAAAGCCGTGGATGCGAAGCTGCTTTATTACCAGGAACAAGCTGATTACCGGGCCGCACTCGCTGAGGACCAGATTCCCCTCATGGAAGAACCGTAAAATTAAATTACCACCTGTATCAGGGAGCGTAAGAAATCAATGGCTATCATTTTATCTCTTGAGCGAAAGTAAAGCGTGGGGACGATGAATACAAATTGTATTCGAGGGTTGAATAGCCTGCTTGCCTTTGTTGTTGCCTGCTGCGCTAATCCAACATATGCCGCTGAACTTCAATTTGCTCAGAGTGATTTTGGGAAAACACTGGCTGAGTACAACGATGTGCAATTTCAATGTAAGACGGTAAATGGGCTTTTCTTTTCTCCTTGTTGTGGCACACTGTTTCAATGGAGTTCAGGCAGTGGTTGCTCTGGTGGACCCCAGTTAGATAAACCATTACAAACAGATCGTCCTAATTTCACCTCAACCTCGGTGACCGTGGGGAAAGGCGTCACTCAGATTGAATCCGGATATACTTACTTAGATGATAAAAGTGGGGGGCGACAGGTCAGTTATCAATCATTCGGAGAATTTCTGCTTCGACGGGGCATACTGGCCGACTGGCTCGAAGTTCGCATTGCGTTTTCTCCCCTCCAGCAAAGTATTGCCATTGGTTCATTTCAGAATACCACAGCAGGTAGCGATGACCTCTATACCGCTCTCCAGTTGGCTTTGACTCCACAGAAAGGCTTATTGCCGGAAATGGCAATGCTCGTGCAGATGAGTCTTCCGACGGGTAGTCCTGCTTTTAATGCGAATCAGATCGAGCCGGGGCTCAATTTGGTCTATGCCTGGGAACTCAATGATTTCATTTCTATTGCTGCTTCAACTCAAGGGAATCGCAGCATTGATGATACAGGTCGGTCCTACCTCGAAATCGCTCAGTCATTTAACATCAGTTATACTTTGACAGAACAATTAGGAACCTTCACCGAGTGGTTTGTACTCATCCCCAGTGGTGCGAATACGGCGCAGACAGAACACTATTTTGACGCCGGATTCACTTATCTGATTAATAATAATTTGCAATTCGATATCAGTGCGGGTGTGGGGTTGAATGAAGCCGCCATTAACTACTTTGTGGGTGCGGGTGTCTCAATCCGATTTCTATAATCAATAAATAGAAATGAGTTTAACGTTTCACACCCTCGATGATGCTGAGTTCGGTTTTTGTGGGAATGATTCTCGTAAGTTCGAAGCCCGCTTGTTCGTAGAGCACTTTATACTCTTCTTCCGTTCGTTCTTTGCCGCCGGGGATGAGCATCATTACCAGGTCGAGAAATTTGCCTGCAAACGGTTCGTTACCGGGGGGGATGACACTTTCGATGACGAGCAATTTACTGTTTTCCGGCATCACTGAGTGACAGTTGCGGAGAATCGTCAGCGATTTTTCATCGTCCCAGTCATGGATGATGTGTCGCATCAGATACGCATCTGCGGTCAGCGGCACAGAATCAAAGAAACTTCCGCCGATCAATTCGCAGCGATTGTTGAGACCCGCATTTTCAATATTCTTTTGTGAGCGCTCGACTACATGCGGCAGGTCAAACAGAATGCCTTTCATTTCGGGATAATGTTGCAGCAGGCCGATGACGTTCGATCCATTCCCACCACCGATGTCGGCTAACACTTTAAATTCAGAAAAGTCATAGGCATCGAGGATCGTGCTGGTTTCCCTGCCATGAATTCCGGTCATCGCCTGGTCGAAAATGTGTCCTTTCTCGGGGTGCTCGGACAGATATTCAAAGATGGGCTTACCCAAAACTTTATCGAAGGACGTTTTGCCCGTCTCGAGAGTGTAAAGAAGTTCGGTCCAGGCGTGAAACTGTTCATCACCGGTCATCATGGCTAAGGCCCGTTTAGAGTCGGGCACGTCACTCCGTAAAAAATCAGCTAGTGGCGTTAACGAAAACTGCCTCTGTTCATCTTCAGCAAAAATGCCGATACTCGCCAGGGCACGCAGTAATCGATAGAGGGCATCACTGTTAGTGTTCGAGGCTTCTGCCAATTGTTCAATGTTTTGTGGTCCCTCTTTCAACAGGTCGGCAATTCCCAACTTTGCGGCTGCAAAAATGGCCTGCGAAGTCCAATATCCAGTAATCATTTTGTCGAGTTGCTGGTGAGGTGATGTTTCCGTCATTGCTTTCTCTTCCTGACAAGTTTCGTTGTAATTTAGTCCCGGATTATTTTCCCACCGGCGGTGGTTGCGGACGGGCGAAAACTAGTTTCTCCGCCGTAGATTCATCGACGACGAATTCGTAACCATCCACGTTGAACCCTGTGAGTTGATCCGGTTTGTCGATTCGGTTTTGAATGATCCAGGCTGCCATCTTTCCACGGGCTCGCTTGGCAAACAAAGCAACCGTGCGTGATTTTCCAGATTTGATTTCTTTAAAGACGGGGGTGATGACGGGGCTCGTTAATGATTTTGGTTTGACCGATTTGAAATATTCGTTGGATGCTAAATTGATCAGTTCTTTTTGCTTGTGTTTTGACAGACCTTCATTGAGTGCGGCGGTGATTTTCTCTCCCCAGAAATCATAAAGCGTTTTACCGCGAGTAGTTGAGAGGTTCGTTCCCATTTCAAGCCGATATGCCTGCATCAAATCAAGGGGACGCAGTACGCCATACAAACCAGAGAGAATACGCAGG